>NZ_JBNNOB010000285.1:0-1018 GCF_050274375.1 Sphingomonas sp. NPDC019816 | reverse complement strand
TGGGGGGGGGTTTTTTTGGGTTTTTTTTTTTTTTTTTTTTTTTTTTTTTTTTTTTTTTTTTTTTTTTCCGTGAAGTTGTCGCCTTCTCGGTCCCAATCGCGCAGACCATCATACACCCCGGCCAGATGGCAGACGTCATCGTCGATGAACTCCGGCGCCTGCAGATCCTCCTGCCTTCTCCGTCGATTCTCGAAGCGGTGCTGCGGCGGGCGCGCCAGCAAGCCGAACAGCTTACCTATGAAGTGCTCACGAATGGCCTGCTGCCTGACACCCTTCAGGGCCTGGACGATTTGCTGGCCCGACGACCGGGGCAGGTCGCGACATGGCTATCCTGGATGCGCAATGCGCCACAATCGCCGGCAGCGCGCAACATCCTGCGCCTGATCGAACGGCTCGCCTATATCCGCGCGCTGGGCCTCGATCGCGCCCGTGCCGACATGATCCCGGCTTTGACTTTTGACAGGCTGGCGGACGAAGGCAGCCGCATCACACCCCAGCACCTTGGCGAACTCAATGCCCTGCGCCGCCATGCGACGCTGGCGGCAACCGGCATCCGGCTTGAGGAAAGCCTGACCGACGCCACCCTGACGATGTTCGACAAGCTGTTGGGCAGCATGGCGCGCCGCGCCGAGAACCGGACCCGCGACAAAGCCCTCAAGACGGTGCGCGAGTTGCAAGGCCACCTCCGGACGCTCACGGGGTCTTGCCGCCTCCTCATCGACGCGCGCAGCAAGGGCGTGGATTCTCTGGCGCAGATCGAGGCGCTGGACTGGCAGCACTTCGCCGTGGCCGTCGAGCAGGCCGAAGTGCTCGGGCGACCGGAAACCGTCGATCGCACCGCCGAATTGATCGAGCGGCATCGGACGGTGAAGCTCTTTGTCGGCGCTTTTCTCAACGCCTTCGAGTTTCGCGGCGCCGGCGCGGTTCAGGGGCTCCTGTCAGCGCTGGCCATCATCGCGGAGCTATAAAAAAAAAAAAAAAAAAAAAAAAAAAAAAAAAAAAAAAAAAAAAAAAAAAA
>NZ_JBNNOB010000284.1:0-1031 GCF_050274375.1 Sphingomonas sp. NPDC019816 | reverse complement strand
GGCGCGATGCCATCGCCCCGCTCGACCTGATGCTATTGAAAGACTGCCTGTGGCACGATCTCACCTCGCTGAAGCTGCTGCAACAGCAGATCGATCAGCTGCTGACCGAGTCGGCCTATCAGCAGCAGTCGATGCTGATCCAGTTGCAACAGATCCATACCCGCTGGCTGCAGGACCAGCAGCAGCAAAGCGATCGGCAGGCCATCAGCCTGGTGAAAAAGGGCGGCATGTTCAGCCGCAAACCGCAATATGCGCCGGCCACGCCGTTCGCCGGCGGCACCCTCACCCTGCTGCTGCAAAAACCGCTGCAGCTGCATGACATTCAGGTCAACCATCTGAGCATTGAGAGCAGCGTGCTGGATAACTGGCTGCAAAAAGGCGGCGACGTGCGCGCCAAGCTGAACGGCATTGGCTTCGCGCAGCCGATCGATTTGGACGTCGATGACCAACTGCACCTGACGGTGCTGGACGTCAGCCGCCAGCCTTCGCTGCTGGCGCTGCCGGGCAAACAGGCCACCGCCACGCCGCAGGCGCTGCTGGATGAAATGGACGCGTTGGCCCAGCGCCTGGCGGAGCAGCGCCGCGCCTTCAGCCAACATCAGCCATGTCTGTTCAAGCCTGCCGCCGGCCTGGCCAAGATCGAAGCCAGTCTGCTGCAAGTGGCGGAACAGGTTAAACAGCAACAGCAGCAAATGCGCGGCCAGTAACCATGCTCAGTCTGGAGACGCTCGATCTGCTGCTGGCGATCACCGAAGGCGAGATGATCGAGGAGATGATCGTCGGCATGCTGGCGGCGCCGCAGCTGTCGGTGTTCTTTAAAAAGTTTCCGGCCCTTCGCCGGGCGCTGGATCGCGATCTGCCACGCTGGAAACTGCAGCTAAAGGAACGTTTGCAGGAGGCCATGGTGCCGCCGGCGCTGGCGCAGGAGTTTTACCGCTACCAGCAGTGCCAGCTGGAGAACAACACCCAGTTCTATCACAACCTCAATGACACGATGGAGCTGCTGCGTCAGCTGGTCTCGCCGTTTTATG
>NZ_JBNNOB010000283.1:0-1033 GCF_050274375.1 Sphingomonas sp. NPDC019816 | reverse complement strand
GAACGCGGTCGGGCTGACGGCGATCCCTGGCATGGCGATTGTGCAGGCCAGTTCGCTGGTCAGCTATATCATCGGCCTGGCGATCGCGTTTGGCACCGCCTTCATACTCTCCCTCCTGTTGAAATATAAAACGGACGCGCAATGATGGAAGAACTCAGCTTAATCAAACAGGCGATGCAGGCGGTCATGAACGGCCAGCCACGCGCGCTGCGCGATCCGCACCGCCCGGCCTGGCATCTGGCGCCCAGCGTTGGCCTGCTGAACGATCCCAACGGCTTCATCCAGCACAACGGCGTTTATCACCTGTTCTATCAGTGGAATCCGCTGGGCTGCGATCATCGCAACAAGTGCTGGGGACACTGGCAGTCGACCGACTTGCTGCGTTGGGCGCATCAGCCGCTCGCCCTGGCACCAGGTGCCTGTTACGACAGCCACGGCTGTTATTCCGGCTCGGCGGTGGTGGCAGAAGATAAAATCACGCTGATCTACACCGGCAATGTGAAATTCCCCGACGGCTCACGCACTGCCTATCAATGCCTGGCTCAGGAAAGCGATCGGGGCGAATACCGCAAGCTCGGGCCGGTGCTGCCGCTGCCGGACGGCTACAGCGGGCACGTACGCGATCCCAAAGTGTGGCGTCATCAGAATGCGTGGTACATGGTGCTCGGCGCTCGGGACTTGCAGGATCGCGGCAAGGTGCTGCTGCTTCGTTCCAGCGATCTGCGCGGCTGGCAACCGCTGGGCGAGATCGCCGGTTCCGGCCTGCACGACCTGGGTGAATTCGGCTACATGTGGGAGTGCCCAGACCTGTTCTCGCTGGACGACGCCGACGTGTTGATCTGCTGCCCGCAGGGGCTGGCGCCGCAGCCGGAACGCTATCTCAACCGTTATCAGGCCGGCTATCTGCTCGGCAAGCTGGATTACCTGCAGCCGGCCTTCAGCCACGGCGAATTTCGCGAGCTGGACGCCGGCTTCGAGTTCTATGCGCCGCAGACGACGCTGGCGGAAGATGGCCGCCGCCTGCTGTTCGGCT
>NZ_JBNNOB010000282.1:0-1089 GCF_050274375.1 Sphingomonas sp. NPDC019816 | reverse complement strand
GGCATCGAGGGTGAAAACTGCCGTGGCGAGGGTGTTCTCCTCATCCGGATCGTCGGCAGCCAGCCGGTATTCACCGGCATCAATTTTCAGATTGATATCGTGCAGCACCTGGGTGGTGCCGAAATGTTTAGCGACCGCGCTAAATTCGGCACTGTTGCAAAGTTAGCGATGAGGCAGCCTTTTGTCTGATTCAAAGGCCTTACGTTGCAAAAACTCTGCTTACCAGGCGCATTTCGCCCAGGGGATCACCATAATAAAATGCTGAGGCCTGGCCTTTGCGTAGTGCACGCATCACCTCAATACCTTTGATGGTGGCGTAAGCCGTCTTCATGGATTTAAATCCCAGCGTGGCGCCGATTATCCGTTTCAGTTTGCCATGATCGCATTCAATCACGTTGTTCCGGTACTTAATCTGTCGGTGTTCAACGTCAGACGGGCACCGGCCTTCGCGTTTGAGCAGAGCAAGCGCGCGACCATAGGCGGGCGCTTTATCCGTGTTGATGAATCGCGGGATCTGCCACTTCTTCACGTTGTTGAGGATTTTACCCAGAAACCGGTATGCAGCTTTGCTGTTACGACGGGAGGAGAGATAAAAATCGACAGTGCGGCCCCGGCTGTCGACGGCCCGGTACAGATACGCCCAGCGGCCATTGACCTTCACGTAGGTTTCATCCATGTGCCACG
This sequence comes from Sphingomonas sp. NPDC019816, assembly GCF_050274375.1. Lineage (NCBI taxonomy): Bacteria > Pseudomonadati > Pseudomonadota > Alphaproteobacteria > Sphingomonadales > Sphingomonadaceae > Sphingomonas > Sphingomonas sp. NPDC019816. The sequence continues at coordinate 405 of NZ_JBNNOB010000282.1, read as the reverse complement.
GGCAAAGATCGGAAGGGTTACGCCAGTACCAGCGCAGCCGTTTTTCCATTTCAGGCGCATAACGCTGAACCCAGCGGTAAATCGTGGAGTGATCGACATTCACTCCGCGTTCAGCCAGCATCTCCTGCAGCTCACGGTAACTGATGCCGTATTTGCAGTACCAGCGTACGGCCCACAGAATGATGTCACGCTGAAAATGCCGGCCTTTGAATGGGTTCATGTGCAGCTCCATCAGCAAAAGGGGATGATAAGTTTATCACCACCGACTATTTGCAACAGTGCCGGTAAAAATATATCATCATGAACAATAAAACTGTCTGCTTACATAAACAGTAATACAAGGGGTGTTATGAGCCATATTCAACGGGAAACGTCTTGCTCGAGGCCGCGATTAAATTCCAACCT
>NZ_JBNNOB010000281.1:0-1113 GCF_050274375.1 Sphingomonas sp. NPDC019816 | reverse complement strand
ACGCCAACCCGGAAGAGCTGGCCATCAAGGCAGCCACCACGCTGGGCATCCCCGTCGTCGCGATCCTCGATTCGAACGTCTCGCCCGACGGCATCGCGTTCCCGGTTCCGGCGAATGACGACGCCAGCCGTGCGATCCGCCTGTACTGCGAAGCCGTTGCCATCGCCGCGACCCGTGGCGGTCACGAGCAGCAGCGCCGTGGCGGTGCGGACTTCGGCGCGATGGCCGAGCCGCCCGTCGAGGAAGCGCTGACCGTCGCCCCGACCGAGACGGCCGAGCAGGCGGTCGAGGCCGAGCGCCAGATCGACGCGTAATCGCGTGACAAGAGCCCCGCGATGCGGGCGGGGCGATCATCGACCGGGCGGGGCATCCCGCCGGTCGGTGACATCGGCTTGACATGCAAGCCGTGCTAAGGGCCGCCTCCGATGGGGCGGCCCTACCCGCATCCCCCTTTTCAGACAGAGGATTGAGACAATGGCCGATATCACCGCAGCGATGGTCAAGGACCTGCGCGAAAAGAGCGGCGCGGGCATGATGGACTGCAAGAAGGCGCTCAACGAAGCCGCTGGCGACATGGACGCCGCGCTGGATTGGCTGCGCACGAAGGGCCTGGCGGCCGCGCAGAAGAAGTCGAGCCGTACCGCCGCCGAAGGTCTGGTCGGCGTCGCCACCAGCGGCACCGTCGGTGCTGCCGTCGAAGTGAACTCGGAAACCGATTTCGTCGCCAAGAACGACCAGTTCCAGGCGTTCGTGAAGGACGTGACCGCGATCGCGCTGAAGACCAGCGACGACGTCGAAGCGCTGAAGAACGAAGCGATGCCGCAGGGTGGCACCGTTGCCGAAGTGCTGACCAACAACATCGCGACGATCGGTGAGAACCAGTCGCTGCGTCGCGCCAAGCGCCTCGAAGTGTCGAAGGGCGCGGTCGTGTCCTACGTCCACAACCAGCAGGCGCCGGGCCTGGGCAAGATCGGCGTGCTGGTCGCGCTGGAGTCGGAAGCCGCCGACGACGTGCTGCAGTCGCTGGGCCGTCAGCTGGCGATGCACATCGCCGCCGCCTTCCCCAAGGCGCTGAACGAAGAAGACCTGGACGAGGCCGAGATCGAGCGTGAG
>NZ_JBNNOB010000280.1:0-1123 GCF_050274375.1 Sphingomonas sp. NPDC019816 | reverse complement strand
CGGCACGATGGTGTTCACGCGGATATTCTCACGGCCCAAGTCACGCGCCAGGCTGCGGGTCAGCCCCTCGATCGCAGCCTTGCAGGTCTGGTAGAGGACCAGATCGTTCAGACCCAGATGCCAGCTGATCGACCCGAAGTTCAGGATCGCGCCGCCCCCGGCCCGCTTCATCGCGGGGATCACCGCCTGCGCGGCGAAGAACTGGTGCCGCAGATTGACGTTCAGCCGCTCGTCCCAATAGGCCGGGGTCACGTCCTCGATGCTGTGGCGATCGTCATTGCCCGCATTGTTGACCAGGATGTCGACCCCGCCCAACGCATCTTCCAGATCGGCGAAGATCGTCTTCAGGCTGTCCAGGTTGGTCAGGTCGCAGCGGCGATGGATCGGCGCATGGCGCGCATCCGGGGTCAGCCGGTCGACCAGCGACTGGCTCGCCTCCTCGGCGATGTCGACAAAGGCGACGCACGCGCCCTGCGCCACGAACGCCTCGACCAGCCCCTCGCCGATCCCCGAGCCGCCGCCGGTCACGATGACACGCTTGTCGATCAGGCTGGGATAGCGCGCGACCAGATCGGTCGCGGCACTGGTCTTCTGCAACATGGAAGTCTCCGTCACAACAGGCCGCGCTTGGCCAGGTTGCGCATCAGGTCGCCCAGGCCGAAGGTCCAGGCGGGGGCGTCGGCGGAGGTCATCACCGGATTGACCAGCGTGCCGAGACGCGGGTTCGAGATGACGACGGTGTCGCCGACCTTGTGGGTGAAACCGCGACCCGGCTCGTCACGATCCTGGGTCGGCGCGAACAGCGTGCCGAGGAACAGGACGAGGCCGTCCGGGTAATGATGCTCGCTGAGCGCCTGGCCGAGCAGATCCTCCGGGTCGCGGCTGATCTGGTCCATCGAGCTGGCGCCCTCCAGCACATAGCCGTCGGTGCCGGTGATGGTCAGCGCGACCTGGCTCGACCGGACATCGTCCATGGTGAAGCCGTCGTCGAACAGGCGGACGAGCGGCCCCAGCGAGCAGGACGCGTTATTGTCCTTCGCCTTGCCGAGCAGCAGCGCCGAGCGCCCCTCGAAATCGCGCAGATTGACGTCGTTGCCCAGCGTCGCGCCGACCGCCTTGCCAT
>NZ_JBNNOB010000279.1:0-1150 GCF_050274375.1 Sphingomonas sp. NPDC019816 | reverse complement strand
AATATCTACCTCGCCAAGGTAACCCGGGTCGAGCCGTCGCTGCAGGCGGCGTTCGTCGATTACGGCGGCAACCGTCACGGCTTCCTGGCCTTTTCGGAAATCCACCCCGACTATTACCAGATCCCCAAGGAAGATCGCGAAGCCCTGCTGCGCGAAGAGGCCGAGCATGCCGCCGAAGAGGCTGCCCTTCGCGCCGAACTCGACGCCGAGGATGATGAGGATCACGACGGCGAGGATCATGACGATCATGCCGACGACCATCATGACGACGAGGACGGCGACGAGAACGGGGCCGCGCCGCGCCCGAAGAAGTCGACCGTCAATGACGATCAGGTCGAGGCACTGCGCCAGCGGCGCCAGAATCTGCGCCGCCGCTACAAGATCCAGGACGTCATCCATCGCCGCCAGGTGCTGCTGGTCCAGATCGTCAAGGAAGAGCGCGGCAACAAGGGCGCGGCGCTGACCACGTACCTGTCGCTGGCGGGCCGTTACTGCGTGCTGATGCCCAACACGAGCCATGGCGGCGGCATCAGCCGGAAGATCTCGAACGCGGCCGACCGCAAGCGGCTGAAGACCATCATGGCCGAGATGGCTTTGCCCTCGACCATGGGCTGCATCGTCCGCACCGCTGGGCTCCAGCGCACCAAGACCGAGATCAAGCGCGACTTCGATTACCTCGCGCGTCTGTGGGACGGCATCCGCGAAAAGACGCTGCACAGCTCGGCGCCCGCGCTGATCTATGGCGACAGCGACCTGATCAAGCGCGCGATCCGCGACATCTATAATCGCGAGATCGAGGAAGTCATCGTCGAGGGCGAGGAAGGCTATCGCCAGGCGAAGGACTTCATGCGCCTGCTGATGCCCGCGCATGCCCGCCGGGTGAAGCAGTACGCCGATGCTGTGCCGCTGTTCCAGCGCGCGCATGTCGAGGATCAGCTGGCCGCGATGTACAATCCGGTCGTGCAGCTGAAGTCGGGCGGCTATCTGGTCATCAACCCGACCGAAGCGCTCGTCTCGATCGACATCAACTCCGGGCGTTCGACCCGCGAGCATAATATCGAGCAGACCGCGACCGCGACCAACCTGGAAGCCGCGCAGGAAATCGCGCGCCAGCTGCGTCTGCGCGACATGGCGGGCCTCGTCGTCATCG
>NZ_JBNNOB010000278.1:0-1170 GCF_050274375.1 Sphingomonas sp. NPDC019816 | reverse complement strand
GACTTCGGCGCTTTGCGCCGAAGTCGAAGGTCAAGGGAATCCCGTGCGGCCTGATGCCCCTCCACCACCGCTTCGCGGCGGTCCCCTTCTCCAAGCGGGGCTTGGGGAGGATTTGGTTCACCCCATTCCTCCCCATCTTCGATGGGGAGGGGGACCGCCCGGCGCAGCCGGGTGGTGGAGGGGCAGACCCCAACGAAAAAGGGCCCGAGGTTTCCCCCGAGCCCTTTCGCTTCCCTAGGGAAGAGATCAGTCGCGATCGCCGGTCAGAAAGGCCGGAGCGGCGAATTCGGATGAACCGCCCTGCTCGCCGCCTTCACGACGGGGACGGTCGCCACGGTCGCGACGCGGGCCGCTGCGGCCTTCGCCGCCGCGATCACCACGGTCGCCCCCACGATCACCGCCGTCGCGGCGCGGACCGCGACCGCCTTCACGGTCGCCGCGCGGGCCACGGTCGCCGCGCGGTTCACGCGGTTCGCGGGCCGGACGATTGTCCTCCAGCTCGGCGCCGGTTTCCTGGTCGACGACGCGCATCGACAGGCGGACCTTGCCGCGCGGATCGATCTCGAGGACCTTGACCTTGACTTCCTGGCCTTCGCTCAGGACGTCCGAGACCTTCTCGACACGCTCGTTCTTGATCTCCGAGACGTGGACGAGACCGTCCTTGCCACCCATGAAGTTCACGAACGCACCGAAGTCGACGAGGTTGACGACCTTGCCGTTGTAGATCTTGCCGACCTCGGCCTCTTCGACGATGCCCTTGATCCAGTTCATCGCGGCTTCGATCTGCGAACCGTCCGACGAGCTGATCTTGATGACGCCCTCGTCGTCGATGTCGACCTTGGCGCCGGTGGTGGCGACGATCTCGCGGATCACCTTGCCGCCGGTGCCGATGACGTCGCGGATCTTCGACTTGTCGATCGTCATCGTCTCGATGCGCGGGGCATGGGCTGACAGCTCGGTGCGGGTCTCGCCCAGCGCCTTGTTCATCTCGCCCAGGATGTGCGCGCGGCCTTCCTTGGCCTGCGCCAGCGCGACCTTCATGATCTCCTCGGTGATACCGGCGATCTTGATGTCCATCTGGAGCGAGGTGATACCCTCGGAGGTGCCCGCCACCTTGAAGTCCATGTCGCCCAGGTGATCTTCGTCACCCAGGATGTCCGACAGGACGGC
>NZ_JBNNOB010000277.1:0-1216 GCF_050274375.1 Sphingomonas sp. NPDC019816 | reverse complement strand
GCCATAATGCGTCGGGTGAACGTCGCGGACTTCGAAGCCCGCACGCTCACGCGTCAGACCGCCCGGCCCGAGCGCCGAGACGCGACGCTTGTGCGTCACTTCGGACAGCGGGTTGGTCTGGTCCATGAACTGCGACAGCTGCGACGAACCGAAGAACTCGCGCACCGCGGCGACCGCAGGCTTGGCGTTAATGAGGTCGTTCGGCATCACGGTCGACACGTCGACCGACGACATACGCTCCTTGACCGCGCGCTCCATGCGCAGCAGGCCGACGCGATACTGGTTCTCCAGCAGCTCGCCCACCGAACGCACGCGGCGGTTACCGAGATTGTCGATATCGTCGATCTCGCCCTTACCGTCCTTCAGGTCGACCAGCGTCTTGACGACCGAGAGGATGTCCTCGGTGCGCAGCGTGGTCACCGTGTCCGGGCAGTCGAGGTCGAGGCGCATGTTCAGCTTGACGCGACCCACGGCCGACAGGTCGTAGCGATCGGGATCGAAGAACAGGCCCGAGAACAGCGCTTCGGCCGTCTCCAGCGTCGGCGGCTCGCCGGGGCGCATGACGCGGTAGATGTCGGACAGCGCCTGCTCGCGCTCTTCGGCCTTGTCGGCCTTCAGCGTGTTGCGGATCCACGGGCCGGTCGCGACATGGTCGATGTCGAGCAGCTCGATCGTGTCGACGCCCGCCTTGTCCAGCGCCTCGAGGTTCTCGGCGCTGATCTCGTCACCGGCTTCGACGTAGATTTCGCCGGTCTGCTCGTTGATGAGGTCATAGGCCGAGTAGCGACCGAAGATTTCCTCGGTCGGGATCAGCAGCTGCGACAGGCCGTCCTTGGCCGCCTTGTTGGCGGCACGAGGGGAAATCTTCTGGCCGGCCGGGAACACGACCTCGCCCGAGTTCGCATCGACGATGTCGAACATCGGCTTGGCGCCACGCCAGTTCTCGGCCTGGAACGGGATCTTCCAGCCGCCATCACCGCGAACGAAGGTCAGGCGGTTGTAGAAATAGTTGAGGATCTCTTCCGAGTTCATGCCCAGCGCATAGAGCAGCGCCGTCACCGGCAGCTTGCGCTTGCGGTCGATACGGACGTTGACGATGTCCTTGGCATCGAACTCGAAGTCCAGCCACGAGCCGCGATACGGGATCACGCGCGCAGCGAACAGATATTTGCCCGAGGCATGGGTCTTGCCACGGTCATGGTCGAACAGCACGCCC
>NZ_JBNNOB010000276.1:0-1237 GCF_050274375.1 Sphingomonas sp. NPDC019816 | reverse complement strand
TGGACTTGCCCCGCTTAAGTGGAGAGGCATTTGCTCAGCGTGACGCGGTTCGTTCGAACTGCGCGGGGCTGATGTAGTCGAGCGCGGAGTGACGCCGGATCGGGTTGTAGAATCCATCGATATAGCGGGCAATGGCCTGCTTGGCCTGGTCACGGGTGTAGAAGACCGTCCGCCAGACGAGTTCGGATTTGATCGTCTTGAAGAACGTCTCGACCATCGCGTTATCGTAGCAATTCCCCTTGCCGGACATGGAGATGCGGATGCCGTGGCGACGCAGCTCGGCCTGGTACTCCACGGAACAATATTGGCTGCCGCGGTCCGAATGATGAATGAGCCCTTGGGGCGGACGCCGCAGGACGAGGGCCTTGCGCAGCGCCGCCAGCGCGAGATCGCGGTGCAGCCGGTCGCCGACAGCCCAGCCGACGACGCGACGGGAGAACAGGTCGATGACCACGGCCAGATAGAGCCACCCCTCTCTGGTCCAGACATACGAGATGTCGACGCCCCACTTCTGGTTGGGCGCGGTCGCGGTGAAATCCTGGTCGATGATGTTCGGCGCGATCGGCCAGGCGTGTTCGCTGTCGGTCGTCCGTTTGAACCGGCGCTTCTGCCGGGCGCGCAGGCCGTTCTCGCGCATCAGCCGCGCCGTGCGACGCCGCCCGATGGCAAAGCCATCATCCTGCAACTCGCGCGTCATGCGTGGACTGCCGTACGTGCCGTTCGACAGCGCGAACCCCGAGCGGACATGCGCCAGCATCACCATGTCGTCGCGCTGGCGCCGACTGGCCGGGCGATCCTTCCAGGCGAAATAGCCGCTCTGGCTGACGCCGAGTACCTGGCAGAGGCGGTGGACCGGGAAATCCTTTCTCGCCCGATCGATGAGCGTGAACTTCATCGACTTCCCTCCCGGGCGAAAAAAGCGGTCGCCCGCTTCAGTATGTCACGCTCCTGCCGGAGGATCTCGTTCTCCCGCCGAAGCCGCTTCAACTCGGCAGCCATATCTGCCTGCGGCGCTTGACCGGGTGCCTCCACCAAACGATCCCGGCTGCGGCCGATCCAGCGCACCAGCGTCGATAGCCCGACACCCAGATCCTCCGCTATCTCCCGTTGCGTGCGTCCACTGGTCGCCACCAGTCGGACCGCTTCCTCCTCGAATTCCTTCGTGAAACGTCGCTGCTTCGTCATCGAGTTCGCCTTTCACCTCAAGGGAACTCTCCACTTTTCCGGGGCAAGTCCA
>NZ_JBNNOB010000275.1:0-1244 GCF_050274375.1 Sphingomonas sp. NPDC019816 | reverse complement strand
GGGGTTAGGGGAGGGCTTTCCCTTCCCTCGCCTTCCCTCCCCCGGCCCCTCCCGCCTGCGGGAGGGGAGAGGATATACGGCCCGTCATCGCGGGTGCGCAGAAAGAAGACCGATGCACATCAAGACCGAACAGGTGGAACGCCACACGCTGGCGGTGATCGTCGACAACGAACCGGGCATCCTCGCCCGGATCGCGGGTCTGTTCACCGCGCGCGGCTATAATATCGAAAGCCTGACCGTGTCGGAGATCACCGCCGACAAGGCGGTCAGCCGCATCACCATTGTCACCAGCGCCTCGCCGCCGGTGATGGAACAGATCATTGCCCAGCTCGACCGGCTGGTCCCCGTCCACAAGGTCACCGACCTGACCGTGCTGGGCGACCATGTCGAGCGCGAGCTGGCGCTGGTGAAGGTGTCGGGCACTGGCGACCGCCGGATCGAGGCGCTGCGACTGGCCGAAGTGTACCGCGCCCGCGTGGTCGACGCGACGATCTCCAGCTTCGTGTTCGAGGTCACCGGGGGCATCGCCAAGATCGACAAGTTCGTCGAGCTGATGGGCGAAGTCGGGCTGGTCGAGGTCGCCCGCACCGGCATCGCCGCCATCTCGCGCGGCGCCGAAGCGGCGTAAAGATTACACCACAACCATCGTCACCCCAGCGAAGGCTGGGGTCTTCTCGGCGGGGCACCGGCCCCTCACCGCAGCAGATGCCAGCCTGCGCTGGCATGACGGAGCATTTGAAAGGGAAGAAGCCAATGCGTGTGTATTATGATCGCGACGCCGATCTGAACCTGATCTCCGAGAAGAACATCGCCATCCTGGGTTACGGCTCGCAGGGTCATGCCCATGCGCAGAACCTGCGCGATTCGGGCGTCAAGAATGTCGCGATCGCGCTGCGCCCCGGTTCGGCCTCGGCCGCCAAGGCGGAAGGCGCCGGGTTTAAGGTGATGTCGAACAAGGAAGCGGCCGGCTGGGCCGACATCCTGATGATCCTGGCCCCCGACGAGCATCAGGCCGCGATCTATGACGCCGACCTGAAGGGCAATATGAAGCCCGGCGCCGCGCTCGCCTTCGCGCACGGCCTGAACGTGCATTTCGGCCTGATCGAGCCGCCCGCCGACATCGACGTCATCATGATCGCGCCGAAGGGCCCCGGCCACACCGTGCGCAGCGAATATGTGCGCGGAAAAAAAAAAAAAAGAAAAAAGAAGAAAGCGCAAAAGCGCCCCGTGGCGGGAAAAAGGGT
>NZ_JBNNOB010000274.1:0-1245 GCF_050274375.1 Sphingomonas sp. NPDC019816 | reverse complement strand
CACGAAACTTAATATACTTTGCGGCAACGCTCAGGCTTTTGTTGACCATTTGTTCCGACTGCCGCTGTCCATATGACAAACCTTGAGGTGCCCCCAGGCTGGCTTGAAACGGTCAAACGTTTTACGTGTAGCGCGAATCGCTCCCGCTACTGTCAGGAACAGGGGATCAGTATGACGAACCGTTTGAAGGAGATGGGCGAAACCGCGTCATGGCGGTTGATGGTGAGCGCCGCGATCGAAGGCGTGAAGAAGGCCGGCTATGCAGCCAAGCGCCAGCCCGGCCGAGGGTTGAGCAACACTTGGGAGCTGACCAAGGACGGTGTTTCCAAGGTGGCGTCCGTGCGGACCACCCGTGATCGCTACATCGCTTTTCCGCCGCTGGATGGAGGCAAGCGCTGGAAGACGCTCGACACGGTGGACCTGGTGCTTGTGTCCGCGGTCGATGACCCTGCTAACCCGCAGAACGTGGACGTGTATCTCCTTCCCGCCGACGACGTGCGGAAGCGGTTTGACGCCAGCTATGCCGCGCGTACCGAAAACGGGCATACGGTCCGTGACAACTTCGGCATGTGGATCATGCTCGACCAGGGTGATGACACAATCGTCGGCCAGGTCGGTCACAGCCTTGCAGTCGATTATCCGACGATCGCCCGCTTCTCGATTGACGAGCTGGAGGGCCAGATCGCCCCGGCGACCGAGCAGGCGGTAGAGGAAGCGACCACCGTTTCCGACATTGAGGCCGATGAAGCGCAGGAGACGCCCGCTTTCACGACGGTCGGCGAGGTCCTTACATTCGCGCGAGCGGAGATCGCCCGCCTGTCGGGCATGTCGTCGGATGCCATTAAGCTGGATTTGAAGATCGAAGCGTGAGCGCGGGACGGGCGTGCCGCTCGTCCTGCGTGATGGAGGTGGGTTGGTAATGAGCAAACGCCCCGAGGTGCCCAAACGGTTGGCCTCACGCATCCGCGCTGCTCAGGAGCGGGTGCGGCAGAAGCGCCTTGCCGTTGCGGCTTCCGAACATACCCTCCGCCGCAGCCTTGAGCGGGTCGCTGAATACGAGCGGAGCCCGGAGGCGTTTGCCGCCCGCTATTACCGGGGGCATGACGCAGACAGTTATCCTGTTCAGACCACGATCGCGCGCGAGCGAGAGCGGATTGGACTTGCCCCGCTTAAGTGGAGAGGCATTTGCTCAGCGTGACGCGGTTCGTTCGAACTGCGCGGGGCTGATGTAGTCGAGCGCGGAGT
>NZ_JBNNOB010000273.1:0-1298 GCF_050274375.1 Sphingomonas sp. NPDC019816 | reverse complement strand
TGAGGTGGTGCCGGTTTTCTGGACAGGGTGTTAAGCTACTCCTGACCTGAAGGACTGGTACGGGAATGAAGACGACGAGGAAGCGCTACGGCGCGGAGTTCAAGGCGAAGGTCGCGTTGGAGGCGATCCGTGGCGACCTGACGCTGGCGGAGCTGGCTGCCAAGCATGGGGTGCATCACACGATGATTGCGGCCTGGAAGCGGCAAGCGATCGAGGGGATGTCGGCGACCTTCTCGGGGGCGGGCGATGCGGCCCGGGCAGCGAGCGATGCGGAGGTGGACAAGCTGCACGCGAAGATCGGGCAGCTCTTGGTGGAGCGGGATTTTTTAGCGAAAGCCTCCGGTCGATGAGCGTGGCACGGAGGCGATCGATGATCGAGCCTGCTCACCATCGTCTGTCGATCGCAGTGCAGTGCCGGCTGCTGTCGATCAGCCGGTCGAGCTATTATTATGCGCCGGTGCCGGAAACCGAGGAGACGCTGGCGCTGATGCGGGCGATCGACGCGGCGTTCCTCGACATGCCATGGTACGGCAGCCGCCAGATGGTGCGGCACTTGCGCCGTGGCGGCCATGACGTTGGTCGGCGCCGGGTGCGGCGACTGATGAGCAAGATGGGCCTGGCGCCGATTTACCAGCGGCCGCGCACGAGCGATCCGCACCCGCAGCACCGGGTCTATCCCTATCTGCTGCGCGAGCTGGCGATCGAACGACCCAACCATGTGTGGTGCGCGGACGTGACCTACATCCCGATGCGACGGGGCTTCCTCTACCTCGTTGCGATCATGGACTGGGCGACCCGCAAGGTGCTGGCGTGGCGGCTGTCGAACACGATGGATGCGGGCTTCTGCGTCGCGGCGCTTGAGGAGGCTCTGGCCCGCTTCGGGAAGCCTGAAATCTTCAACACCGACCAGGGCAGCCAGTTCACCAGCTTCGCATTCACCAGCGTGCTGCGCGACGCTGAGGTACGCATCAGCATGGACGGCCGGGGCCGGTGGATGGACAATGTCTTCATCGAGCGCCTCTGGCGCTCCCTCAAATACGAGTGCGTGTATCTGCACGCCTTCGAGACCGGATCGGAGCTGAAGGCTGGCCTGGGCCGGTGGATCACCTATTACAACACTCAGCGTCCGCACTCGGGCCTGGCCGGGCGAACCCCGGTGGAGGCCTATCGGCGGATCGGACAATCAGATCATGGGGGGCATGCCCCCCATGATCTGATGATCAAACAGGCGGCGTGAATGACAACCGGGATTAGCTTAACTTAGCCGCAAACCTGTCCAAGAAGGCGGGACCACCTCA
>NZ_JBNNOB010000272.1:0-1362 GCF_050274375.1 Sphingomonas sp. NPDC019816 | reverse complement strand
CAATTGAGAACCTGATAATGAATACTTGCATAGTTCCTCACGGCATTACAGCATCACACCTAACATCCCCAACTGTAAATATAGAGAATATAACAATTAATGGTGGTGGTGCTGGCAGCGGGGCTGGAACCGCTGTTGAGCTTCTCAACGCTGCTATTGTTGGCAATATAACATCAATCTCTTTCTCTGGAACTGCATTAATTGTTAGGCCGACTGGAAAGGTTCCGAGAATGGCTAACCTTTCAAACAATACCGATTCCACGGTTCCTATAGCAATTATTAGCGCTACTAATTCATGTTGTTGCGGTTGGATAATCCGAAACTTTAACGGTCCTGGTCAACCAACAGTTTTCCAGGAGGCTGGAACTACTGTGGTATCAACATGGGTCGGTTGCGAGAACTCAATTCCGATTGCTCAGGGGGGAGCCACTCTCAATGCCGCAACAAACATGAACAGATTCTATTAACAAAATAGGTATCGAAAATTCTATGCTTTCGATATCTATCTGGGACAGATTTGGGACATGGATGTTTTCGCATCTGTTGATATGGTTTTCCATCTTTTTGCATCTTGGGACGTGTGAGCGCGGTTTGATGCGGTAAGTTGCTGTGTTAGATGGTGATTCTAGGAACTTCTAAGCCGTAGGTCATAGGTTCGAATCCTATAGGGCGTGCCATTAAGTATCAATGAGTTACGCCTTTCATCCCGTATTTCCAATTTCATCATGGGACAGATTTGGGACTAAACCTCCGAAAATCGTGTCAATTTGCCTCGCATGCTCAGTTAGATGGTTAGGCGCAAGGTGAGCGTATCGCTGTACCATTTCGATGCTCTCCCATCCTCCCATTTCCTGAAGTGCAGAAAGCGGCACGCCGGATTGGATCAGCCAACTCGCCCAGGTATGTCGTAAATCATGGAAGCGGAAATCATCAATGCCAGCTCGTCTTAACGCAGCGCGCCACGCAGTGTTAGAATCGACTCGCATTTTCCTCACCGGGTCTTTGTGAACGAACACCCAACGATGATGATTTCCTATTTGTCTCCGCAGAACGGCGCAAGCGGTATCGTTGAGAGCGACGCCAATTGCCCGTCCTGATTTGCTATCCTCAGGATAAATCCAAGCCACCTTCCTCTGCATGTCGATCTGCGACCATGCAAGCTCAATGATGTTCGACCGGCGAAGGCCAGTAGTCAGAGCGAATTCCACAGTGGATTTAAGCGGTTCAGGACACTCATCAATAAGTCGCTGAGCTTGTGCAGGCTCAAGCCACCTAACGCGTTTATTCCTTTCCTGTGGAACCTTTATCACCGGAGACTTTTCAATCCATTTCCAGTCACGCTCTGCAGCACGCATTAGAGCT
>NZ_JBNNOB010000271.1:0-1386 GCF_050274375.1 Sphingomonas sp. NPDC019816 | reverse complement strand
AAGGGCAGCAAGTGAGGGTCTCCGGGAGATCCCTTGCCCTCCCCCCACCCCCCCCCCCCCCGGCGGGAGGGGGAGCATGTTTGGCCCTCGTCGACCGCCGACGCCACCTTCCCCTTACGAAAGCGGAAATCCCCGCGATTGCCATCCCCCCGACCTCTCGGGCATAAGCCCGCGCAAAGATTGAAGGAGAGGTCATGGCATCGACGATGGTCGAACTGGAACGCCGCCGCGCCGCCGCCCGCGCCGGTGGGGGCGAGAAGCGTGTCGCCGCGCAGCACGCCAAGGGCAAGCTGACCGCGCGCGAGCGGCTCGACGTGCTGCTCGACGAGGGCAGTTTCGAGGAGCTCGACATGTTCGTCGAGCATAACTGCACCGACTTCGGCATGACCGAACAGGTCGTCCCCGGCGACGGCGTCGTGACCGGCAGCGGCACGATCAACGGGCGGCTGGTCTTCGTCTTCAGCCAGGACTTCACCGTCTTCGGCGGCTCGCTGTCCGAGCGCCATGCGCAGAAGATCTGCAAGATCATGGACATGGCGATGAAGGTCGGCGCGCCCGTCATCGGTCTGAACGATAGCGGCGGCGCGCGCATCCAGGAGGGGGTGGCGAGCCTCGGCGGCTATGCCGAAGTGTTCCAGCGCAATGTGCTGGCATCGGGCGTGGTGCCGCAGCTCAGCCTCATCATGGGCCCGTGCGCGGGCGGTGCGGTCTATTCGCCCGCGATGACCGACTTCATCTTCATGGTGAAGGATTCGAGCTATATGTTCGTCACCGGACCCGATGTGGTGAAGACGGTGACCAACGAGGTGGTGACCCAGGAGGCGCTGGGCGGCGCGGTCACGCACACGACCAAGACCGGCGTCGCCGACGTGGCGTTCGAGGACGATATCGAGGCGCTGCTGGCCGCGCGCGACTTCATCGACTTCCTGCCCGCCAACAACCGCGAGGGCGTGCCCGAACGGCCCACGGCCGACGCCTGGGACCGGATCGAGGAAAGCCTCGACACGCTGATCCCCGCCAGCGCCAACCAGCCGTACGACATGCACGAACTACTTTCGAAGGTCGTCGACGAGGGTGATTTCTTCGAGGTGCAGCCCGCGCACGGCGCCAACATCATCACCGGCTTCGGCCGGATCGAGGGGCGCACGGTCGGCTTCGTCGCCAACCAGCCGATGGTGCTGGCGGGCGTGCTCGACATCAACGCCAGCCGCAAGGCGGCGCGCTTCGTGCGCTTCTGCGACGCGTTCGAGATTCCGATCGTGACCTTCGTCGACGTGCCCGGCTTCCTGCCCGGCACCGCGCAGGAGCATAATGGCATCATCAAGCACGGCGCGAAACTGCTCTTCGCCTATGCCGAGGCCACCGTCCCGAAGATCACCGTCATCA
>NZ_JBNNOB010000270.1:0-1425 GCF_050274375.1 Sphingomonas sp. NPDC019816 | reverse complement strand
TTTTTTTTTTTTTGCCCCTCCCCTGAAGGGGAGGGGAGCATTTCATGTCATCCTATTCTGAAAGGGGGCAGGCCTCTACTAGGCGAGACACCTCCGCGTCCTCCGCGGCTCCACGCGAACAAATATCTTCTTCGCGTCTTCGCGCGAGCCAATGAAAAAGGGAAGCGAGTTGCCCCGCTTCCCCCAGATGTCATCCCGTGGCCTTCGACTTCTCTCAGGCCGAACGGGGCGGGGATCAGGCCCCCGCCATCTCCAGCAGGCCTTCGAACAACCGGCGGCCATGGTCGCCGCCGTGCGCGGCTTCGATGCGGCGTTCGGGGTGGGGCATCATGCCCAGTACGTTGCGCTTCTCGTTCAGCACGCCCGCGATGCCCCGCGCCGAGCCGTTGACGTCCTCGGCATAGCGGAAGGCGACGCGGCCTTCGCCTTCCAGACGGTCGAGCGTCTCGGCATCGGCGAAGTAATTGCCGTCATGATGCGCGACCGGAATACGGATCGTCTCGCCCTGTTCGTACAGGCGGGTGAAGGCGCTGTCGGTGTTGGCGACCTCCAGGTTCACGTCGCGGCACACGAAGTTGAGCGAGCGGTTGCGCATCAGCGCGCCCGGCAGCAGCCCGGTCTCGGCCAGCACCTGAAAGCCGTTGCACACGCCGAACACCGGCGTACCCTTGTTCGCCTGTTCGACGACCGCACGCATGATCGGCGACCGCGCCGCGATCGCGCCGCAGCGCAGGTAATCGCCGTAGGAGAAGCCGCCCGGCACGCCGATCAGCCCCAGCCCCTCGGGCAGTTCGCTGTCGCCGTGCCAGACCATGGCCGGCTTGACGCCCGTCACCGCCTCCAGCGCGACGGCGAGGTCGCGGTCGCAGTTCGAGCCGGGAAAGACGATGACTGCGGTCTTCATCAGGCGCGCTCCACCCGGTAATTCTCGATCACGGTATTGGCGAGCAGCTGGCGGCACATCTCGTCGATCTGCGCGTCGGTCGTCGCGTCGGCGACTTCCAGCTCGATCAGCTTGCCAGCGCGCACGTCATTGACGCCCGCAAAGCCCAGGCTTTCCAGCGCGTGGTGGATCGCCTTGCCCTGCGGATCGAGCACGCCGGGCTTCAGGGTGACGAAAATCTTCAGCTTCATTACTTGCCCCGGCTCTTGCGGTGTTCTTCCAGATCGAGGACGGCGGTGTCGCCCCCCTCGGGCAGCAGGCCCAGACGGCGCGCCACTTCCTGATAGGCCTCGACCTCGCCGCCGAGATCCCGGCGGAAACGGTCCTTGTCCAGCTTCTCGTTGGTGGTCATGTCCCACAGGCGGCAGCCATCGGGGCTGATCTCGTCGGCCAGGATGATGCGACCGAAGTCATTGTCCCAGATGAGGCCGAATTCCAGCTCGAAGGCGACCAGGCGAATCCCGATCGCCGCGACCCTTCCC
>NZ_JBNNOB010000269.1:0-1448 GCF_050274375.1 Sphingomonas sp. NPDC019816 | reverse complement strand
CGCAGCGGCGACAAAAGCGAACCCAGATCGGCCCAGTCCACTTCCCGCGCCAAACGCTCCAGCCGGACATTGCGACCCAAGCGCGGCGACACCAGGCCATCCACCAAGCTACCTTGATCCATCGCAAACGTCCCCCCGCCTGCAACCATGAATCACCGTCGCACGACTTTTGCAACGATCCCCGGTACGGGGAGGGGGACCAGCGAAGCTGGTGGAGGGGGCGTGCCGCGAATGGCGTCCTATGAGGAAGCCCCCCTCCGTCAGCGCTGACGGGCCGCCACCTCCCCGTACCGGGGAGGAACCTGGCACGTTTCCGTCCGTTTCACCCGCCAACCGGTATTGTGCGCCGCAAAATCCGCGCTGCCCTTTCGTTTCGCCCCGCTTTGGGCTATGGCGCGCGCCGACATACCCTCCGAACAAGAGAAACCTGCATGAGCCTCCGCAACGTGGCGATCATCGCGCACGTCGACCATGGCAAAACCACCCTGGTCGATCAGCTGTTCCGCCAGTCGGGCACCTTCCGCGACAACCAGCGCGTCGAAGAGCGCGCGATGGACTCCAACGACCTGGAAAAGGAGCGCGGGATCACCATTCTCGCCAAGCCGACCTCGGTCGACTGGACTCCGCCGGGCAGCGACGAGTCGATCCGCATCAACATCGTCGACACCCCCGGCCACGCCGACTTCGGCGGCGAGGTGGAGCGCATCCTGTCGATGGTCGACGGCGTCGTCCTCCTGGTCGATTCGTCGGAAGGCGCGATGCCGCAGACGAAGTTCGTGACCGGCAAGGCGCTGGCGCTGGGCCTGAAGCCCATCGTCGTCGTCAACAAGGTCGACCGTGCCGACGCGCGTATCCAGGAAGTGCTGGACGAAGTGTTCGACCTGTTCGTCTCGCTCGATGCGAATGACGAGCAGCTGGACTTCCCGGTCCTCTACGCCTCGGGCCGCAACGGCTATGCCTCGACCGACATGGATGCGCGCGAAGGCACGCTGATCCCGATGTTCGAGACGATCGTGAACCACGTGCCCGCCCCCAAGGTCGAGGTCGAGGACGTGCCCTTCACCTTCCTGGTGACGCTGCTCGACCGCGACAACTTCCTCGGTCGCATCCTGACCGGCCGCGTGAACTCGGGCACGGTCAAGCTGAACCAGGCGATCCACGCGCTCGACGCCGATGGCAATGTCATCGAAACGGGCCGCGCGTCGAAGATCCTGTCGTTCCGCGGCCTGGACCGTGTGCCGGTCGAGGAAGCCAAGGCGGGCGACATCATCTCGCTGGCGGGTCTGGCGGTCGCCACCGTGGCGAACACCATTGCCGACACCAGCGTCAGCGTGCCGCTGAAGGCACAGCCGATCGATCCGCCGACGCTGTCGATGCGCTTTGCCGTCAACGACTCGCCGATGGCGGGCCGTGAGGGCTCGAAGGTCACCAGCCGCATGATCCGCGAC
>NZ_JBNNOB010000268.1:0-1477 GCF_050274375.1 Sphingomonas sp. NPDC019816 | reverse complement strand
CACCCGCTACGACCGATGCGCTCACGCCTTCATGTCCGCCATCGCTCTCGCGGCAACCGTGATCTTCTGGATCAACCAATGAGTCCTGACCCTAGACGACAAGAAGATCAAGCACGAGATCACGCTCGTTAAGCGGCACCTTGACCTGTCTGGCCTGACTCCCGGCGCCAAGAAGGCGATGCTCGACTTCCTTGATCCCTACGGGGCGGGGTACCCGAACCGCCACGACGTCATATCATGCCTCATCGCCTTCGATTTCGATGCCTTCGCCTCCGCTTTGGCATGCATGACCGATGCGGAGGAGGAATTCTGCCGGCTGGCCTCAGTAAAGCTGGAGGAGACCGCACCGAAAATCGCCGAGGCGCTCAAGGCTAAAGGCATCGAGCATCAGGAGGTGGAGATGTTCATCATTCCGGTTCCGTCCGTGGCGACGCTGCGCGACCTCTTTCAGGACAAGATCGGCTGGAAACATCCGGCCACCGAGAAAGCGCTGAAGAAAAAGGGCGCAGGCAAGAAGTAGACGTGCAGGACTAGGGGGGACGTCGATCAATGCAGGAACTGGCCGATCAGATCTGGGGGAACAGCCGCTTTCATGACGCTGCTGCGCTGACGCATCGAACGTGGCTGGCCCGCGAGCTGGGGAAGCCGCTCGATGCCGAAGTGACGATGGAGGAGGCGGTTCGCCTGATGCAGGCTTCCGCGATCCTCGCCTGTTCGACGAATCCCGTCCACCGGCGCCAGGCATACCGCTCCGCGACGATGACGTACGAGGTGGTTGGCACGAATACGCTGCCAATGCAGCAGGCGCTTCGGGTCGTGCTTGCCCGGCTCGGCAACTTCCCTGCGCTCGAGACGCGCGATGACGTCGGTCGTGCCGCCGCGGATCTGCCGCTGGATCTCGCGATCGAGGAGATCGCCCTTTCGGACCAGCGCCGCGTCATGCTGCGCGATCGCCCCGCGCTGCTGACGAGTTTCCAGCATGACCTGTGGAGCAAGCTCGGCGAGGGGCGCAGCGTAGCCGTCGCCGCGCCGACCTCCGCCGGCAAGTCGTTCATCCTGCAGGGCCATCTCGCTCGGGTGTTTGAAGAAACGGGGGCACTTACTGTCGTCTATCTCGTGCCGACGCGTGCCCTGATTGCCCAAGTCGCTCGTGATCTGGCTGACCTTTTTGCCGGAACGGCTGGCGCGCCGGAGATCGTCACCGTTCCACTTGACGGAGAGCAGCCGCTGCCGAAGCGCGCGATATTCGTGATGACGCAGGAGCGAACCCAGCTCATGCTGGCGGCGCATCCGGACATGAGCACCGGGATCGTCATCGTAGATGAGGCTCACAGCATCGCCGATCACGGTCGCGGCATCCTGCTGCAGTGGGTCGTGGACGACCTGGACTTGCCCCGCTTAAGTGGAGAGGCATTTGCTCAGCGTGACGCGGTTCGTTCGAACTGCGCGGGGCTGATGTAGTCGAGCGCGGAGTGAC
>NZ_JBNNOB010000267.1:0-1478 GCF_050274375.1 Sphingomonas sp. NPDC019816 | reverse complement strand
TCACATGCTTGGCCACCGTCCAGGCGAAGCGGCAATCGGCCAGTTCCTGCTCCGTCGGCGCACGCTTGGTCACGACCTTCAGCATGTCGTCGGTCAGGCGGCCATTGTCGCGGCTCTGGACCAGCAGGCCACCGGCGATCGACTTCATCATCAGGCCGGGGCGCGCCGGGTTGGGCAGTTCGCCCGACAGCAGCAGGCGGAGATTCTTCTTCTTGGCGAAGATTGTGCGCGCCTCGGCATTCGCATCGGGGGCCACCACGACCTCGGTGAAGATGCCCGAGATCGCTTCCGCCGTCTCGGCGTCGAGCGGACGGTTGCAGGCGATGATGCCACCGAACGCCGACACCGTGTCGCAGGCAAAGGCCGCCTGATAGGCCTCCAACAGCGTCTCGCCGCTCGCCACGCCGCAGGGGTTGGCGTGCTTTACGATGACGACGGTCGGCGGGCCGTCGAGGAACTCGCTGACCAGCTCCAGCGCGGCATCGGCATCGTTGAGGTTGTTGTAGCTCAGCGCCTTGCCCTGCAACTGCTCGGCCTGGGCGATACCCTGACCGCCCTTTTGCGGCAGATAGAGCGCGGCGACCTGATGCGGGTTCTCGCCATAACGCAGCGTTTCGGGGTGCTTGGTGAAGGCCAGCGGCAGGGTCGCCGGGAAGGCCTCGCCCTGGTCGGCAAAGGCGAACCACTGCGCGATCGCCGAGTCGTAGGCGGCGGTGGCGGCGAAGGCCTTCGCCGCCAGGCGCTGACGGGTCTTCAGCGTCGAGGCGCCGTCATTCGCGGCCAGATCGGCGAGGAAGTCGGCATAGTCGGCCGGGTCGGTCAGGATAGACACATAGCCATGGTTCTTGGCCGCCGAGCGCACCATGGACGGGCCACCGATATCGATATTCTCGATGATCTCGGGCCGCTCGGCACCCTTCGCCACCGTCTGCTGAAAGGGATAGAGGTTGACCACCACGAGGTCGATCGCGCCGATGCCATGTTCGGTCATCGCGGCGGCGTGCGCGGGGTCGTCGCGCACCGCGAGCAGGCCGCCATGGACCATCGGGTGCAGCGTCTTGACCCGGCCGTCCATCATCTCGGGGAAGTTGGTGACCTCCGAGATGTCGCGCACCGGCAGGCCCGCATCGCGGATCGCCTTGGCGGTGCCGCCGGTCGAGACCAGATCGACCCCGCGCTCGGCCAGCGCACGGGCCAGGTCGATGACGCCGGTCTTGTCGGACACCGACAACAACGCGCGGCGAACCGGCACCAGATCGACGGAGGGAGCGGTGGGGAGCGAAACGGCCATCGGGCAGCGGGTCCTGATACTGGAAGGAGTTTGCGGACCCGATAGACTCCGATTCGCCGAAGCGCAAAATGTTCCTCCCCGGCACGGGGAGGTGGCAGGCCGAAGGCCTGACGGAGGGGGGCTTCCGCATCGGGCGTCCCTTGCGGCGCTCCCCCTCCACCACCCTTCGGGTGGTCCCCCTCCCCGT
>NZ_JBNNOB010000266.1:0-1537 GCF_050274375.1 Sphingomonas sp. NPDC019816 | reverse complement strand
CTGCACGCCCGTGCGCTGGCGGCCTTCCCCGGCGGCTTCGGCACGTTCGACGAGCTGTTCGAGCTGCTGACGCTGATCCAGACGGGCAAGATCCAGCCCATTCCGGTGCTGCTGTTCGGCCGCGAGTTCTGGGAACGCGTCGTCAATTTCGAGGCGCTGGTCGAGGAAGGCGTGGTGTCCGAGCGTGATCTGGGCATCTTCACCTATGTCGAGACCGCCGAGGAAGCGTGGGACGTGGTGCGGAACTTCTATGAGGAGCGTGCCCGTAAGGAAGCCGAACAGGCGTGATCGCGCTGGCCCCTGCCCTTCGGGGTGGGGGCTTGCTCTATTGGGGCGGTTATCCCTTGGCCTTCGACTTCGCTCAGGCTGAACGGGGTTTAGTATGCCGCCCTGTTAGCAAAGACGGGGTTCAATACTTCAGCCGTTCAGCCTGAGCGAAGTCGAAGGCCACGCCCCTCACATCTCCGCAATGATCGCGCGCACCAAATCCCCCGCCGGCATGGCCCGCGCCAGCGGCGCACCCTGCCCGGCCCATTGCGCGCCATAGCCGAACTCGCTCCGCGCCTTGGCCGCAGCATTCAGCGCCTTCCCCGCATCATAGGCCACCGGATAATCGGGCACCCGCGCCGATAGTTCCGCCCCCAGCGCGGTGAAGCGATTGGGCAGGCAGCGCGCCGGCCGACCCGAAATGGCGCGCGTCATCACCGTATGCGCCGCTCCCTGCCCCATCAGCGCCGCGCGATAGCCCGCATCGGCCGCGCTTTCGGAACAGGCGATAAAGGCCGTGCCGAGTTGCGCCGCCGCAGCACCCAGGCTGAGGGCCGCCGCCACACCGCTGCCATCCATGATGCCGCCGGCCGCGATCACCGGGCGACCCGCCTTCACCCCGAGCAAACGTGTCAGCGCCAGCGTCCCCAGCCGGTCGTCGGGCGCATCGGGGTCGAACACGCCGCGGTGTCCACCCGCCTCATAGCCTTGCGCGACCAGCACATCGATACCCGCGCGGCATGCGCTCTGCGCTTCGGCGAGCGAGGTCACGCTAGCCAGCAACAGGCAACCCGCCCCCTTCAACGCGGCGATGCGTGCCGCGTCCGGCAGGCCGAAATGAAAGCTGACCACCGCCGGCCGCGCCTCCAGCAACAGCGTCAGCATCGCATCGTCCTCGGCAAAGCTGGGATAGATGGCGCGCAAATGTGCGGGCGGCTCGGCGTCCTGCTCGGCGAAGGCCGGGCGCAACGCCTCGCACCATGCCGCCTCCACTACCGGGTCGCGGCGGGGCGGGGCATGGACGAACAGATTGACGTTGAACGGCCGGTCAGTCCGCGCACGCGTCTCGGCGATCATCTTGCCGGCTTGGGTCGGATCGCTGGCGCCGAGCGCGATCGCACCCAGCCCGCCGGCCGCATTCACCGCCGCCGCCATGGCCGGCGTGGAAACGCCCGCCATCGGGGCCTGCAACACGGGATGCGTCACGCCGAGGGCGGACAGCCACGCATCCATGGGGAACTCCCGCATCGTTCATATCCTCCCCTGCAAG
>NZ_JBNNOB010000265.1:0-1554 GCF_050274375.1 Sphingomonas sp. NPDC019816 | reverse complement strand
GAGAGTCGACCGCGCCCAAGAAGCAGAAAGCCCGGATGCTCAAATGCGAGTGCGCGACGTGCGGCTATACCGTGAGGACCGCGCGCAAATGGCTTGAGCAGGCCGGAGCGCCGCTTTGCCCGATCGAGGATCACGGCCAGATGAGCCATGAGCCGCTGGACGATGACGATCCCGAACCGGAGGAATGAGGGCGTTATCGTCATTTCGGATTCAAGACCCGTCCTATCGCCATTTCAATGACGCTCCGATGGCTTAACACCAATAGGTAAGCATCATCTGTATATCATAGCGATAGACAGTTCATGGCAAATCGACTAACGATAGCTCGCAGAGTGAGGGCATTATGATATTGGCAGTCGGAAACACGAAAGGCGGCGTTGGCAAGACCACCCTCGCCGTCAATCTCGCGGTCGCGCTGGCGCTCGCCGGCCGCGACCTCTTGCTGGTGGACGGGGACGAGCAGGGCACCGCCCTCACCTTCACCCAGCTTCGCGCCGAGCGGCTTGGGGAGGCCGGCTATACCGCCGTCGCCCTCACCGGCGCGGCGCTGCGCAGCCAGGTCCGCCAGCTCGCCAGCAAATATGACGATATCATCATCGACGTGGGCGGACGCGATACCGGATCGCTGCGCGCCGCGCTCACCGTCGCCGGCACGCTCCTGGTGCCGGTGCAGCCGCGCAGCTTCGACGTGTGGGCGCTCGATCAGGTTTCGGCGCTGGTCGCCGAGGCGCGCGAGATCAACGAGGGCTTGCGCGCCGTGGCCGTGCTGAACGGCGCGGACGCGCAGGGGGCCGACAATGAGGCCGCCTTGGAGATGATCGGCGATATCGACGGTATCGAAGTGCTGCCCACGTCGATCGTGCGGCGCAAGGCGTTCCCGAACGCGGCGGCCGAGGGCAGGGCGGTTATCGAGCAAAGCCCGCGCGACCCCAAGGCGATAGACGAATTGACGGCGCTGATCGGCGCGGTTTGTATATCAAGATAATATCGGAGTGCGTGTTAATGGCTATCGCTCGTAAACCGAACAGCAAGCCCAAGCCGGCGATTGACGAGGCGGCCGCCGATGCCTTCATTGCCGGCGCGGCGAAGCCGGATGCCGCGCCGATCGCGGTCGAGGCCGACGAGGCGGGGCAGGGGGCCGAGCCGCGCAAGTCGCCGGTGATGCTGCGTTTCGATCGCGCGCTTCTCGCCAAGGTCGATGCGGCAGCCAAGCGGCGCGGGATCAGCCGGAGCGCGTGGATTCAGTTCACGGTGAGCCGCGCGCTCGATGCCGGCGAGGGTTAGGGCGGCGCGGGCTGAGCTGGCGAAGGCTAGGCGGTCCTAGCGCGCGAAAGGTGAGTTTTGGGGTAGGCCCTCACCGTTCGGCCGCTGGCGCGCTGAAATCCACCAGCACCGGCATTTCGGGTATGTCGCCGCGCAGCTTGGCGCGCCGCACGATGCTATGCTGGTCGATCAGGTTTTGCGCGTCGCGCCGGCCGCTCATGGTTTTCGGGAGCCACATCATCGAAACCCGCTCGACCTTGCGGCCTTTCTTGATCGGGGTGAACTCGACCC
>NZ_JBNNOB010000264.1:0-1641 GCF_050274375.1 Sphingomonas sp. NPDC019816 | reverse complement strand
GGACCGGCCGTGGCTGAAGCTCTGCTTCACCTTGCCGGTCTCGACCGTGCGCTTCAGCCCCAAAGGCTGGCGCATCCCGAGTTTCGGCTTGTCGTTGTCGGTCTCGCTCACTCAAAATCCTCGTGTACGGTCACGGCCGTTCGGTCACCGGTAATGTCGGACGCCGATGCGCCTTGCGAGGCCGTTTCGCAAGGCGTTGCCACAGGGTCGGGTCCGATAAAATGCAGCCAGCGGTCGAGCGCTTCGCTCACCCGCTTTGCCGCGTTACGATCTGTCAGGCCGATGTGTACCACATTTTCGCGGCCCAACGCCAATGACAATATGGGGCGTGTGGCGGGCAGTGCCAACCCCTTGAGATCGGAACCTTCACGCCCCGATCCCACGCGCCACGCCTGCGCCAGCTTGCGGCACCCATCCTCGCCCGCATCGGACGCGTGATAGAGCGCATGCAATTGCCCCGAGCGCGCCGCCGTCGCGATCTTGTCCGATCCGGTCAGCAGCATGCCCGAGCGCGACTCGAGTCCCAGCCGGTCGAGCGCATTGCGCTCCAACGCGGTGGCGATCAGATCGGGCAGGTCGGCGGGGATGCTGAACTCGCCCGTCTTGAACGCGCGCGCCAGTGCCCCCTTCAACTTGCCCTTGGCGATGGCCGCCTCAAGCTCGGTGCGGGTCACACCGATCCAGCCGCCCCGCCCCGGTGCTTTCGCACGGACATCGGGCAGCACCCGCCCATCGGGCGCGAGCGCCAAACGGATCAGGTGCGGGCGCGCGTCATGCTCGCCCGACAGGATGCAGCGGCGGACCGGCCCGTCGATCGAGTCGCGGGCCGCCTTCGCGGACTCTCTGGGACTCCGGCCTTTCTTGACCGGAGCGTTGGTTACGCCACCGCGCTCATTGTCCCGGTTCCGCATGCGCGTCTCCCCGGGGTTGAGTGGCAGGCGCATCACGGTCGGCGATCAGCTGACCGCCCGCCCCGTAGTTTTCGGTCGAAACCTCCTCGATCACGATCTGGACGGCGGCCGGGTTCTTGCCCAGCCGCTCCACCAGCGAACGAGTCACGTCGGCGACGATCTCGGCCTTTTGCTGCTTGGAGGCGGTGCCCGCCAGACGGATCGAAACGAACGGCATCAGGCTTCGTCGCCCTCCACGTCCGACTCGCCAGCGTCGGCGGCGGGCTCTTCCTCATCGGTGAACCAGTGCGCGCGGGCGGCCATGATGATCTCGTTGCCCTGCTCATCGCTCAGGCCATATTCGGCCAGGATGCCGCCCTTGGGGGCAGGACGCGGGGCATCGTCGCCACGACGACGCGGCTCGGCGCGCTTCTTCTCGACCAGCTCATCGGTCGCCAGATCGGCGAGATCGTCGAGCGTCTTGATGCCCGCCTTGCCCAGCGTGACCAGCATCGCCTCGGTCAGATAGGGCATCTCGGCCAGCGCATCGTCGACGCCCAGGCCACGGCGTTCATCACGCGCAGCCTGTTCACGGCGGTCCAGCGCTTCCTGCGCACGGCTCTGCAGCTCCTGCGCGAGGTCTTCGTCGAAGCCCTCGATCGCGGCCAGCTCGTCGAGCTCGACATAGGCGACCTCTTCCAGCGCGCCGAAGCCTTCGGCGACCAGCAGCTGGGCCAGCGTCTCGTCGACG
>NZ_JBNNOB010000263.1:0-1679 GCF_050274375.1 Sphingomonas sp. NPDC019816 | reverse complement strand
GGACAAGCCGCTGCATGGCGAACTCAAGCTGCCGGGTCAGGCCAATCGCTTCTACGAGCGCGCGATCAGCGAGCATATGCGGATCGGGATCGAGACCTGCGAGCAGCTGCGCCGCGAGGGTGACAAGCTGCACAGTCGCAAGCTGCGCGCGTTCAACGAGCCGCCCTTCCGCTGATCGGCAACCGGCGCGGGGGGCGGTGCGTTACGGGTACGGACCGAAACAGGGGGTTTTTCGTCATGGTCGATCCCACCGACCCCAAAAAGCCACGCCCGCCGCGCCGTCGTACCAGCCCGAAAACGGCCGGCGGCGCGACACCGCGCAAGCGTCCCGCCGCCAAGCCGCCCGAGGCCGAAACGCCATCCGCCGACACCAGCGAACAGACTGCCGTCGAAGCGCCCAGGCCCGCCGCGAAGCCCAAGGCGCCGCCCAAGCCCCGCTCCACCAAGCGCACGACACCGCGCAAGGCATCGCCCCGCACACCCACCCCGATCAAGCCCGCACCTGCACCCGCATTGGGTAAGCATGGGCTGGACCGGGTCGGCGGCAAATGGGGCGTCGCATCGATCCTGGGCAGCTTGGCGGCCTTTGCCGGCGTGACGGCGGCGCTGTTGTCATTGCGGGGGAGCAGCGCAAAGCGGGACGACGACGGCGAGCGTCAGGGCGACTGAGCGCCTACATTCGCGCGCAATCCTCACCCCACCCCCGTTCAGGCTGAGCGAAGTCGAAGCCCACGCCTCAACCTCTGCCAAGCGGACAGGTTTTCCCTTGGCCTTCGACTACGCTCAGGCCGATCGGGGGGGGCTCAGGCCGAACGGAGGTTGGCTGGCCCCATTCCTCCCCTGTAAGGGGAAGTGGCAGGGCGAAGCCCTGACGGAGGGGTGTCCCCGTTCGAAAGGGCGGGCACCCCCTCCCCAGGCTCAAAGTCTTAAATCACCAACCCTGCGGCTTGCCCTTGTTCTGCTGATCCAGCCAGGTCTTCAGCGGCGCGAAATATTCGACCAGCGCCTTGCCCGACATCTCGCGGCTGCCGGTGAAGACCTGCAACGCATCCGGCCACGGCTTGGACTGGCCCATCGCCAGCATCGCGTTCAGCTTCGCGCCGACCTGCTTGTTGCCATAGAAGGAGCAGCGATGCAGCGGCCCCTTCCACCCGGCCTGCTCGCACGCCGCCTTGTAGAACTGGAACTGCAGCACCCGCGCCAAGAAGTAGCGCGCATAGGGCACACCCGCCGGGATATGGTACTTGGCACCCGGATCGAACTTCGTCTCGTCGCGCGCGACCGGCGGCACCACGCCCTGATATTTCAGGCGCAGCGCGTCCCAGCCCGCCTGATACTGGCCCGCCGGGATCTGGCCCGAGAACACGCCCCAGCGCCACTTGTCGATCAGCAGGCCGAAGGGCAGGAACGCGACCTTGTCCATCGCCTGGCGCAGGAGCAGGCCGATGTCCTTGTCGGCACTGGGCACCTTGGCGGGATCGAGCAGGCCGATCTTGACCAGATAGTCAGGCGTGATCGACAGTGCGACGGTGTCCCCGATCGCCTCGTGGAAACCGTCATTCGCGCCGTTCTTGTAGAGGAAGGGCTGGTTCTTATAGGCGCGCTGGTAATAATTGTGGCCCAGTTCGTGATGGATGGTGACGAAGTCGTCGCCATTCACCTTGGTGCACATCTTGATG
>NZ_JBNNOB010000262.1:0-1684 GCF_050274375.1 Sphingomonas sp. NPDC019816 | reverse complement strand
TCCTCCTCGAATTCCTTCGTGAAACGTCGCTGCTTCGTCATCGAGTTCGCCTTTCACCTCAAGGGAACTCTCCACTTTTCCGGGGCAAGTCCAGTTCGGCCACGCAGTCGGCGGGAAGACGGCGTCCTCGCCTGATTGTCTCCCCATCCTCCAAAGCACCGCGCGTGACATTTCATGTCTGACCGGCACCGGCGGATATATGGCCGATTAGGGCGGTTCCTGCCTGGACCTAGCCAGGAGCCGTCATGATCAAGATCGCCTTTGCCCCCCTTCTTCTCGCGTCGACGATCGTCGCCGGTGCGAGCCATGCGCAGTCGACCTCGAAGATTGTCGGGCTTGCGCCCCAGCCCGAACCCTATGCGACGAAGTCGGTGGTCAACCATCCGCGCACGATCGGCTGGCCGGAAGGGCGCAAGCCGGTGGCGCCGCGCGGATATGAGGTGGTGAAGTTCGCCGGCGGGCTGGACTATCCGCGTCAGGCGCTCTTGCTGCCCAATGGCGACGTGCTGGTGTCCGAGGCGCGCACCATGCCAAAGCTGGATGCCGACCCGGAGGTCCAGCGCGGCCAGGCGCTGTCGAAGACGACCGGCTTCAGCGCCAATCGCCTGACCCTGTTGCGCGATGCGGATCGCGATGGCGTGGCGGAGCAGCGCTTCGTCCTGCGCGACGGCCTGAACCAGCCGTTCGGCATGCAATATGCCGGCGGTCGCCTGTATGTCGCCAACACCGATGGCGTGGTGAGCTTTCCCTATCAGCTCGGCCAGACGCGAATCACGGCAGCGCCCAAGCCGTTGATCGCCCTGCCTGCCGGCGGTTATAACAATCACTGGACCCGCAACCTGCTGCTTAGTCCCGATGGCCGCACGCTGTACGTCTCGGTCGGGTCGGCGTCGAATGTCGGCGAATATGGCATGGACGAGGAAAAGCGCCGTGCGGCGATCCTGGCCGTCGATCTCGCGACCGGGCGGGAGCGGCTCTATGCCTCGGGCCTGCGCAACCCGGTGGGCATGGCCTGGGCCCCGACGGGCAGCGTGTTGTGGACGGCGGTGAATGAGCGCGACGAGATCGGCGACGATATCGCGCCCGATTATCTGGTCGGCGTGCGCGAGGGCGGCTTTTACGGCTGGCCCTACAGCTATTATGGCAAGCAGGACCCACGCCATGTCAACGAGCGGCGCGACCTGTTGGCGACGACGCTGATGCCTGATGTCGCCGTCGGTGCCCATTCCGCCGCGCTGGGGCTGGCCTTCGACAAGGGGGGGCAGACCGCCTATGTCGCGCGCCATGGCTCGTGGAATCGCTCCAGCTTCAGCGGCTATGACGTCCTGGCCGTGCCCTTCACCGCCGGCCGCCCGAGCGCGGCACCGCAGCCCTTCCTGACCGGCTTCATCGCCGATGAGAAGAAGGGCGACGTCTATGGCCGCCCGGTCAGCGTCCAGACGCGCGAGGATGGCGCGATCTTCGTCGTCGACGATGCGGGCGATACCATCTGGATGGTGCGCCGCACATCGTGACCCTCCGGCGGGGTGGCATAGGCGCGATCGCGGTGGCGTGCATTGCCGCCGCATCGCCCGGTCATGCGCAGACGATTGAGGTGGTGCCGGTTTTCTGGACAGGGTGTTAAGCTACTCCTGACCTGAAGGACTGGTACGGGAATGAAGACGACGAGGAAGCGCTACGGCGC
>NZ_JBNNOB010000261.1:0-1698 GCF_050274375.1 Sphingomonas sp. NPDC019816 | reverse complement strand
GATGGTGGTGATGAAGTTGATCGCGCCCAGGATCGACGAGGCGCCCGCCAGGTGGAGCGACAGGATCGCCATGTCCACCGATGGCCCTGGCTCGCCGAAGGTCGACAGCGGCGCATAGGCGGTCCAGCCGACGCCCGCACCCGACCCGAAGAAGGGCGAGGCGAGCAGCAGGGTAAAGGCCGGGATCAGCAGCCAGAAGGACACGTTGTTCATGCGCGGGAACGCCATGTCGGGCGCGCCGATCATGATCGGCACGAACCAGTTGCCGAACCCGCCGATCATCGCGGGCATGACCATGAAGAACACCATGATCAGGCCGTGCGCGGTGATCAGCACGTTCCACAGGTGCAGCGACTGGTCGAGGCTCTGCGCGCCGCCGTGGAGCATCCCGGCCCAGATACCCAGATATTGGATGCCCGGTTCGCGCAACTCGGCGCGCATCAGGCCGGAGATCGCGCCGCCGATGATGCCCGCCACGATCGCGAAGATCAGATAGAGGGTGCCGATGTCCTTGTGATTGGTCGACAGGAACCAGCGCGCGAAGAAGCCGGGCTTGTGATCGGCGTCAGGGTGCGCGTGGTGATGATCCTCATGACCGACGAAAGCCGATCCGGGGTGAAGTGCGGTGTCGGTCATGGCTTATTGTCCAGCGTTGCCGGGGCCGGCCGGATTGCCGGTGGCGCCCTGCGCGGAAGTGGGGGACTGGGCGGGGGTGGCCATATTGTCGGCCGGCCCCGTCACCGCCTCGGCGGCATTGGCCTGCGCCGCCTCGACGGCCGAACCTTCGGCACCCGGTTGCGGGATCACCGAGGAGGAGGGCGCCTTCGTACCCGGCATCTGGCCGCCCTTGGCCGCGACCCAGGCGGCGAACTGCGCCGGGGGCACGGCCTGCACCGCGATCGGCATGAAGGCATGGCGCGCGCCGCACAGCTCCGAACACTGGCCGAAATACAGGCCCGGCTTCTCGATCGTGAAGCTCGTCTCGTTCAACCGGCCGGGCACCGCGTCCAGCTTCATCCAGAAGGCCGGGATCGCCCAGCTGTGGATGACGTCGTTCGAGGTGGTGATCAGGCGGATCGGCACGCCGACGGGCAGGACGATGCGATTGTCGACCGCCAGCAGGCGCGGGCCGTCGGCATCGGTGCGCGCGCGCTCACCGGGGGCCACCTGGTCCTTTTCCTTCAGCATGTTGGCGGTGATCTCGATCCCGCCATGATCCGGGTATTGATAGGTCCAATACCATTGGTTGCCGATCGCCTTGAGCGTGACGGCACCGGCGGGCGCGGGCTTGAACTGCGCCTGGAGCAGCCCGATCGAGGGGATGGCGATCAGGACGAGGACGACGACCGGGCCCAGCGTCCACAGCACCTCGACCAGCGTGTTGTGGCTGGTCTTCGACGCGACCGGGTTGGCGGCGCGGCGATAGCGGAACACGACCCAGGCGAGCAGCAGCAGGACGAGGACGCAGATCGCGGTGATGACGGGCATCAGCACGCCATTGTGCATCCAGTGCGCGAATTCGCCGTTCTTCGTCACCTGCGGCTGAAGCCCGATGCGGCCGTCGATCGGCAGGCCGACATTGGGATCGATCGTGGTCGCGGGCGCGCCGTCCTGCGCCAGCAGCGGGCTGGTGGGCGCAGCGGTCGCCGGTGCGGCGGCGCTGGTCGGTGCGGTGTTGGAGACGCCGGCCCCCTCGGC
>NZ_JBNNOB010000260.1:0-1706 GCF_050274375.1 Sphingomonas sp. NPDC019816 | reverse complement strand
GATCGGGCAAACCTCGGCATATAGCGTCAAAAGCGCTCTTTTCCAAAGCGGGAATGCACTAAGGGAAGGGATAATAGGTAAAAAAAAAACCCTTTGCTTTCGCAAAGGGTTCTTAATATGGCAGGGGCGGAGAGACTCGAACTCGCGACACCCGGTTTTGGAGACCGGTGCTCTAC
The DNA here is from genome assembly GCF_050274375.1 of Sphingomonas sp. NPDC019816. Lineage (NCBI taxonomy): Bacteria > Pseudomonadati > Pseudomonadota > Alphaproteobacteria > Sphingomonadales > Sphingomonadaceae > Sphingomonas > Sphingomonas sp. NPDC019816. The sequence goes on along the minus strand of NZ_JBNNOB010000260.1, from coordinate 1,530 downwards.
CAACTGAGCTACGCCCCTAAATCTCGCTTGACATTATGCCTGCTAATAAAGCAGGCATAATTAAATAAGTGGCGGAACGGACGGGGCTCGAACCCGCGACCCCCTGCGTGACAGGCAGGTATTCTAACCAACTGAACTACCGCTCCACCGATTCTTTTACGTTGCATCTCTCGATGCCGGCAAATTCGCGCTTTGCGATTTGCGCATTACCAGTCGTCACACTGATAACGTTTATTTGATGCCTGGCAGTGTCCTACTCTCGCATGGGGAGACCCCACACTACCATCGGCGCTACGGCGTTTCACTTCTGAGTTCGGCATGGGGTCAGGTGGGACCACCGCGCTATTGCCGCCAGGCAAATTCTGTTTCATTCCAACCGCCTCACTTCCATGAAGCCATCAGAACCAATCTTGGAACTTCGCTGAAAATCTCTCTAAAAACACCTTCGGTGTTGTAAGGTTAAGCCTCACGGATCATTAGTACTGGTTAGCTCAATGCATCGCTGCACTTACACACCCAGCCTATCAACGTCTTAGTCTTAAACGTTCCTTCAGGGACCTTAAAGGCCCAGGGAAGACTCATCTTGAGGCAAGTTTCGCGCTTAGATGCTTTCAGCGCTTATCTTTTCCGCACTTAGCTACCGGGCAATGCCATTGGCATGACAACCCGAACACCAGTGGTGCGTTCACTCCGGTCCTCTCGTACTAGGAGCAACCCCTCTCAATCTTCCAACGCCCACGGCAGATAGGGACCGAACTGTCTCACGACGTTCTAAACCCAGCTCGCGTACCACTTTAAATGGCGAACAGCCATACCCTTGGGACCTACTTCAGCCCCAGGATGTGATGAGCCGACATCGAGGTGCCAAACACCGCCGTCGATATGAACTCTTGGGCGGTATCAGCCTGTTATCCCCGGAGTACCTTTTATCCGTTGAGCGATGGCCCTTCCATTCAGAACCACCGGATCACTAAGACCTACTTTCGTACCTGCTCGAGCCGTCACTCTCGCAGTCAAGCTAGCTTATGCCTTTGCACTAACCTCACGATGTCCGACCGTGATTAGCTAACCTTCGTGCTCCTCCGTTACTCTTTGGGAGGAGACCGCCCCAGTCAAACTACCCACCAGACACTGTCCTCACCCCAGATTATGGGGCCGAGTTAGAACATCAAACATTAAAGGGTGGTATTTCAAGGATGGCTCCACGCAGACTGGCGTCCACGCTTCAAAGCCTCCCACCTATCCTACACATCAAGGCTCAATGTTCAGTGTCAAGCTATAGTAAAGGTTCACGGGGTCTTTCCGTCTTGCCGCGGGTACACTGCATCTTCACAGCGAGTTCAATTTCACTGAGTCTCGGGTGGAGACAGCCTGGCCATCATTACGCCATTCGTGCAGGTCGGAACTTACCCGACAAGGAATTTCGCTACCTTAGGACCGTTATAGTTACGGCCGCCGTTTACTGGGGCTTCGATCAAGAGCTTCGCCTTGCGGCTGACCCCATCAATTAACCTTCCAGCACCGGGCAGG
>NZ_JBNNOB010000259.1:0-1712 GCF_050274375.1 Sphingomonas sp. NPDC019816 | reverse complement strand
AAACAGGCGGCGTGAATGACAACCGGGATTAGCTTAACTTAGCCGCAAACCTGTCCAAGAAGGCGGGACCACCTCACGACGCACTGATCTTCGGCCAGGCCTTCGCCCAGGGGGGCGCCCTTGCGGACCCTAAGGCGGCCGTTGCGGCGCTTTCCGACGATGCGGAAATCTGCGGCTGCAACGGCGTGACCAAGGGCAAGGTCTTTGCCTGCGTCGACGGCGGCGCGCACAGCTTGGATGCGGTGCGAAGCGGCTGCAAGGCCTCGGCAAGCTGCGGCTCGTGCACTAACATCGTCGAGAGCCTGTTGTCGATCCGGCTGGGCGGAGAGGTGGAGGCCGGCCCGAAGACCATGTGCAAATGCACCAGCTTCGGCCATGACGATGTCCGCCGAGAGATCGTCGCGCAGGACATGCGCTCTATCCCGGAGGTCATGCAGAAGCTGCACTGGTCGACGCCGGACGGCTGTTCGTCCTGCCGCCCCGCGCTCAACTACTATCTGCTCTGCGCGCTGCCCGGTGAGTATCAGGACGACCAGCAGAGCCGCTTCGTCAACGAACGCATGCACGCCAACATCCAGAAGGACGGCACCTATTCGGTCGTGCCGCGCATGTGGGGCGGGATCACGTCTCCCAAGGAGTTGCGCGCGATCGCCGATGTTGTCGAGAAATTCAACGCGCCGATGGTCAAGGTGACCGGCGGCCAGCGGCTCGACATCTTCGGCATCAGGAAGGAGGATCTGCCCGCCGTCTGGGCCGATCTGAACGCGGCCGGGATGGTCAGCGGCCATGCGTACGGCAAGAGCCTGCGCACGGTGAAGACCTGTGTCGGCTCCGAATGGTGTCGCTTCGGCACGCAGGATTCGACCGGGCTGGGCGTCAAGCTGGAGCGGGCGACCTGGGGCTCGTGGATGCCGCACAAGTTCAAAATCGCGGTGTCGGGCTGCCCGCGCAACTGCGCTGAGGCGACGATCAAGGACTTCGGCGTGGTCTGCGTCGATTCGGGCTACGAACTGCATGTCGGCGGCAATGGCGGGATCAAGGTCCGCGCCACCGACCTGCTCTGCAAGGTAGCGACGGAAGGCGAGGCGATGGAGATGTGCGCCGCCTTCATCCAGCTCTACCGCGAAGAAGCGCGCTATCTGGAGCGGACCGCGCCGTGGATCGAGCGGGTGGGCCTCGCCTATATCCAGTCGCGGCTGTTGCCCGATGCGGACGAGCGGGCCGAACTCGCCCGTCGCTTCTTCTATTCGCAGAGCTTCTCGCAAGGCGACCCCTGGGCCGCGCGCGTGGCGGGCGAGGAACGCGAAATCCATGCGCCGATGGCGCGCTTCCAACCTGTGGGAGAGATGGCATGATTGGCGAATGGCTCGACATCGGCTGGGTCGAGGAAATCCCCCTGCGCGGCAGCCGCACGGTGCAGGTCGAGGGCGGGAACGACATCGCCGTCTTCCGCACCGGCGAGAACAAGGTCTGCGCGCTGCTCGACCGCTGCCCGCACAAGCATGGGCGGTTGAGCCAGGGCATCGTCCATGGCGGCGCGGTGGCGTGCCCGCTGCACAATTGGCGCATCTCGCTTAGCACCGGGGAAGCACTAGGCGAGGACAAGGGCTGCACCCCGGTCGTGCCGGTGAAGATCAGCGGCGGCCGCGTGCTGATCTGCCGCGCCAGCACCCTGAAGGCGGCGGCGTGAGCGGTGAAGCAGTTTTCTCCCC
>NZ_JBNNOB010000258.1:0-1736 GCF_050274375.1 Sphingomonas sp. NPDC019816 | reverse complement strand
TCGCCACGCTTGACGTAGTCGCCTTCCTGAACGTCGATCACCTTCGACTTGGGCACCAGATACTCGACAACCTCGCCGCCATCCTCGGGCTGGATGCCGATCTTGCGCTTCGCCTTGTAATCCTTGCCGAACACCACGCGGCCCGAAACCTTGGCGATGATCGCCGAGTCCTTGGGCACACGCGCTTCGAACAGCTCGGCGACGCGCGGCAGACCGCCGGTGATGTCGCGGGTCTTGGCCGACTCGCGGGCGACACGGGCCAGAACGTCACCGCCCTGCACCTGCGCCCCGTCCTCGACCGAGAGCGTCGCACCCGGCGCCAGCATGTAGCGACCGGCCTCGCCCGAATTGTCGTCGAGCAGGGTCATGCGCGGACGCAGATCCTCCTTCGACTTGGTCGAGGCGCGGTACTCGGTGACGACGCGCTGGGCGATACCCGTGGCTTCGTCGACCTGCTCGGTCAGGGTCTTGCCCTCGATGAGGTCCTGGAACTTCACCGTACCGGGGTTTTCCGTGATCACCGGCATGGTGAACGGATCCCACTCGGCCATGCGGTCGCCCTTCGACACGATGTGACCATCGTCGAACAGGACGTACGCACCGTAAGGGATACGGTCGACCGAGAGCTCGCGGCCGTCCATGTCGACGATCGCGATCTCGCCCGAACGGCTCAGCACCACGCGGCGGCCGCGCTGGTCAGTGATCAGGCGCAGGTCGCGGAACTGGACGGTGCCGTCCACCGCCGCTTCCAGGTTCGACTGCTCGTTCAGCTGCGCCGCACCACCGATATGGAAGGTACGCATGGTCAGCTGCGTGCCCGGCTCACCGATCGACTGCGCCGCGATGACGCCGACCGCTTCGCCGATGTTCACCGGCGTACCGCGGGCGAGGTCACGGCCATAGCATTTGCCGCAGACACCGATCTTCGACTCGCAGACCAGCGGGCTGCGGATCTTGACCGCCTGGGTGTTCGCCGCCTCGATCTTGGCCACCATCGGCTCGTCGAGCAGGACGCCCGATGCGATGATGACTTCGCCCGTCTTGGCGTTGACGATGTCCTCGGCCGTGGTGCGGCCCAGGATACGCTCGCCGAGCGAGGCGATGGTCGAACCGCCCTGCACGATCGCCTTCATCTCCAGGGCGCGGGTGGTGCCGCAATCCTCTTCGATGATGACGCAGTCCTGGCTGACGTCGACCAGACGGCGGGTCAGGTAACCCGAGTTCGCCGTCTTCAGTGCCGTGTCGGCCAGGCCCTTACGCGCGCCGTGGGTCGAGTTGAAATATTCAAGAACGGTCAGACCTTCCTTGAAGTTCGAGATGATCGGCGTCTCGATGATCTCGCCCGACGGCTTGGCCATCAGGCCGCGCATACCCGCCAGCTGCTTGATCTGGGCGGGGCTACCACGGGCGCCCGAGTGGGCCATCATGTAGATCGAGTTGATCGGCTTTTCACGGCCTTCCATCGGGCCGTCCTCGTAATGACGGACCGCCTTGATCTCGTTCATCATCGAGTTCGCGACCTGGTCACCGCAACGGCTCCAGGCGTCGATCACCTTGTTGTACTTCTCCTGCTGCGTGATCAGGCCGTCCTGATATTGCTGCTCGAAGTCCTTCACCTGCTCGCGCGTCTCGTCGACCAGACGATCCTTGTCCGGCGCGATGATCATGTCGTCCTTGCCGAACGAAATGCCGGCGCGGAACGCGTGACGGAAGCCCAGTGCCATGATCGCGTCGGC
>NZ_JBNNOB010000257.1:0-1765 GCF_050274375.1 Sphingomonas sp. NPDC019816 | reverse complement strand
TCTGCGCTGATCGCCGGAGCGGGGCACGCCCCCTCCCGCAAGCGGGAGGGGGATGGGGGAGGGCTTCTTCCACGAGCGATGTCGTTTGTGGCTTTCCCTCCCCCGGTCCCTCCCGCCTGCGGGAGGGGAGAAGAAGGAGAAGGAAAAAACAAAAAGGGCCGGCGATCGCTCGCCAGCCCCTTCATTCCGAACCGTAAAACCGGGCCTTTAGTACACCCGCTTCTTCGGCTTGATATACTCGATATCGTCGGTCAGCGTGTAGTCATGCACCGGGCGATAGTCGATTTCGACCCCGCCGCCCTGGCCGCCCCAGCCGTCGAAGGTCGCGACGGTGTGCTTCATCCAGTTGGCGTCGTCGCGATCGGGGAAGTCCTCGTTCACGTGCGCGCCACGGCTTTCCTTGCGGTTCAGCGCCGATTCCATCGTCACGACCGCCTGGCTGATCAGATTGTCCAACTCCAGCGTCTCGACCAGATCGGTATTCCAGATCAGCGAGCGATCCTTGATGCCGATGTCCTTCATCCGGTCATAGGTGGCGCGGATCATCTGGCGGCCTTCGGTCAGCAGCTCGTCGGTGCGGAACACGGCGCAGTGGCGCTGCATCGTCTTCTGCATCTCGCTGCGCACCGACGCGGTGGTCGAGCCACCGGCGGCATTGCGGAAGTGATCCAGGCGACCCAGCGCCAGCTCTTCCGAGCCCTTGGGCAGCGGCGCATGCGGCGTGCCGGGCTTCAGCGTGTCCTTGATGCGCAGGCCGGTCGCGCGGCCGAACACGACGAGGTCGATCAGCGAGTTGGAACCCAGGCGGTTCGCGCCGTGCACCGACACGCAGGCCGCTTCGCCGACCGCGAACAGGCCGGGCACGACCGAATCCGGGTTGCCGTCCTTCAGGCGGACAACTTCGCCGTGATAGTTGGTCGGAATGCCGCCCATATTATAGTGGACGGTCGGCGTGACGGGCAGCGGCTGGCGGGTCAGGTCGACACCGGCGAAGATCTTGCCGGTCTCGGTGATGCCGGGCAGGCGCTCGGCCAGGACCTTCGGGTCGATATGGTCGAGATGGAGGTAGATATGATCCCCCTCCTTGCCGACGCCGCGCCCTTCGCGGATTTCCATCGCCATCGAACGCGACACGACGTCGCGGCTGGCGAGGTCCTTGGCCGACGGCGCGTAGCGCTCCATGAAGCGCTCGCCCTCGGAGTTGGTCAGATAGCCGCCTTCACCGCGCGCACCCTCGGTGATGAGGACGCCCGCGCCGTAAATGCCGGTCGGGTGGAACTGCACGAACTCCATGTCCTGCAGCGGCAGGCCCGCCCGCAGCACCATGCCGCCGCCGTCACCCGTGCAGGTGTGCGCCGAGGTGGCCGAGAAATAGCAGCGGCCATAACCACCGGTCGCCAGCACGACGTTATGCGCGCGGAAGCGGTGGATCGAGCCGTCTTCCATGCACAAAGCGATCACGCCGCGGCAATTGCCCTGCTCGTCCATGATGAGGTCGAGCGCGAAATATTCGATGAAGAAATCGGCGTCATACTTCAGCGACTGCTGGTACAGCGCGTGCAGCATGGCGTGGCCGGTACGGTCGGCGGCGGCGCAGGTGCGCTGGGCAGGCGGGCCTTCGCCCATATTCTGCATCATGCCGCCGAACGGGCGCTGATAGATCTTGCCCTCTTCGGTGCGGCTGAACGGCACGCCGGCGTGCTCCAGCTCGTACACAGCGGCGGGCGCCTCGCGGCAGAGATATTCGATCGCGTCCTGGTCGCCC
>NZ_JBNNOB010000256.1:0-1795 GCF_050274375.1 Sphingomonas sp. NPDC019816 | reverse complement strand
GAAGCCTTCCTTGTCGGCGTCGAGGATCGCGACCAGCCCGCATTCGGGAATGTCCAACCCCTCGCGCAGCAGGTTGATGCCGATCAGCACGTCATAGACGCCTACGCGAAGGTCGCGGATCAGCTCGATACGCTCCAGCGTTTCCACATCCGAGTGCATGTAGCGGACCTTGATCCCCGCCTCGTGCATATATTCGGTCAGGTCCTCCGCCATCCGCTTGGTCAGCGTGGTGACAAGGGTGCGATAGCCGAGCTCGGTCGTCTTGCGCGCCTCGATGATAAGGTCCTGCACCTGTTCCTCGACCGGCTTGATCTCGACCGGCGGGTCGATCAGGCCGGTGGGGCGGATGACCTGTTCGACGAAGACGCCGCCGGTCTGCTCCATCTCCCAATTGCCGGGCGTGGCCGAGACGCTGACCGTCTGCGGGCGCATCGCGTCCCACTCGTTGAAGCGCAGCGGCCGGTTGTCGATCGCGGAAGGCAGCCGGAAGCCGTACTCGGCCAGCGTGATCTTGCGGCGATGGTCGCCGCGCGACATGCCATTGATCTGGCCGATCGTCACATGGCTCTCGTCGACGAACAGCACTGCATTTTCGGGCAGGTATTCGAAGAGCGTGGGCGGCGGCTCGCCGGGCAGGCGACCGGTCAGGAAGCGGCTGTAATTCTCGATGCCGTTGCAGCTGCCGGTAGCCGCGATCATCTCCAAGTCGAAGTTCGTGCGCTGCTCCAGCCGCTGGCGCTCCAGCAGCTTGCCCTCGATCTCCAGTTCCTTGAGCCGCTCGGCCAGCTCGAATTTGATCGCCTCGACCGCCTGCTTCATCGTCGGGCCTGGGGTCACATAGTGGCTGTTGGCGTAGATGCGTACCGAGTTGAGGTTCGCGACCTTCTTGCCGGTCAGCGGGTCGAACTCGACGATCTCCTCGATCTCGTCGCCGAAAAAGGACACGCGCCAGGCCGAATCCTCATAGTGCGATGGGAAGATTTCGAGATTGTCGCCCCGCACCCGGAAATTGCCGCGCATGAAGGCGGCGTCGTTGCGCTTGTATTGAAGCGCGACGAGCTTGCGGATGATCTCGCGCTGGTCGACGCTCTGGCCCTTTTTGAGGTCGAAGATCATCGCCGAATAGGTTTCGACCGACCCGATACCGTAAAGGCAGGACACCGAGGCGACGATGATGACGTCGTCGCGCTCCAGCAGCGCACGCGTCGCCGAGTGGCGCATCCGGTCGATCGACTCGTTGATCGAGCTTTCCTTCTCGATATAGGTGTCGGACCGGGGCACATAGGCCTCTGGCTGGTAATAGTCATAATAGCTGACGAAATATTCGACCGCGTTGTTGGGGAAGAAGTTCTTGAACTCCCCGTACAGCTGCGCCGCCAGGATCTTGTTGGGCGCGAGAATGAGCGCGGGGCGCTGCAATTCCTCGATCACCTTGGCCATGGTGAAGGTCTTGCCCGACCCCGTGACGCCCAGCAGCACCTGATCCTTGTCTCCTGCGCGTGCGGCGGCGGTCAGTTCCCGAATCGCGGCCGGCTGGTCACCATTGGGGGTATATTCGGTAACCAGCTCGAACCGCTTGCCCCCTTCGGCCTTTTCCGGGCGTGACGGGCGGTGGGGGATGAAGCTGACCCCGGTTTCGGGCTCGTCGAGGGTGGTGCGGATCTGGATCGCCATAGGGGTGAATATGGGCCCGGTTGCGCTTTTGTTCCAGTGGGTGCGCGGTTTGAGCGTGGGCTTCGACTTCGCTCAGCCTGAACGGAGGTTGGTCTGCAAGTTACTCCCTCACTCCGTTCAG
>NZ_JBNNOB010000255.1:0-1804 GCF_050274375.1 Sphingomonas sp. NPDC019816 | reverse complement strand
GCGAAGCAATCCAGGGCGTCCTGATCCGGCCCTGGATTGCTTCGCTACGCTCGCAATGACGAAAAAGGTCAGTCCTTCCAAGCCCAGTAGAGCTGGGCGGGGGGTACGTTCCACCATTCCATGTCATGGTCGATGTTCGACCAGTGCGGAACCAGGAAGTCCTTCACCTTGGGGCTGAACTGATAGACCAGGAAGGCGCCGCCGGGGCGCAGCACGTCATGCGTCGCCTGCGCGATCGCGGGGCCGACGCCGGGCGGCAGGGTCGAGAAGGGCAGGCCCGACAGGACATAGTCGGCATGGTCGAACCCATGGTCGCGCACGATCTTCTGCACGTCAGCCGCTGATCCGTTTACCGCCGCGAAGCGGGAATCGACGATGGTGTGGCTGAGATAATCGCAGAAATCGGCATTGGTATCGATCGCGATCAGCTTGGCGTCGGGTGCCATCCGCTCCAGGATCGGGCGGCAGAAGGTGCCGACGCCGGGGCCATATTCGACGAACAGCTTGGTATTGGCCCAGTCGACCGGACCCAGCATCTTGCGGATCAGCTTGCCCGAGGACGGGATGATCGAGCCCACCATCACCGGATGCTTCAGGAACTGCTGAAAGAACATCTGGCCGGGCGACGGATAACCCGTGGCGTCGGTGCGGGACTTGCGCGCGGCGGTGGTCGAGCTGGGCATCGAGTTCCTGTCGTTCGTGATCCCCGCGAGGAGGACGCGCGAGGGAAACCCCCTCGTCGCACAGGTGCCGAACGACTTTCAAGCTATTGGGTTGCGCATCGAGGGTGCAACCCGTCGCAAAGCGGGCGCGGGCGGGAGCGGGAAAAATGGACCGAACGGGGCAGATTGCGGTGATTTTCGTGTCGCAACGGACGCTTAACGACGCGCAAGGCTATGCGCAGGCGGCCAAGGCGATGGATGCGCTCGCCGCGCAGCAACCGGGTTATCGCGGCGTCGACAGCGTGCGCGGGGCGGATGGCTTCGGCATTACCGTCAGCTGGTGGGCGGACGAGGCCAGCGCCTTGGCGTGGCGGGCGCATCCTGAACATGCAGCGATCCGGGAGCGGGGACGCGCGGAGTGGTATTCGCGGTATGAGGTTGCGGTGGCCGAGGTGGGGCGGAGTTATGGATGGACGCGGGATTAGTTGCTTACGCTGACGCTTTCCGCAAGCACGCCCCTCCCGCAGGCGGGAGGGGATGGGGGAGGGTTTGGAGTCTCACCGAGACCATCGCCCGTGGCAGAGCCCCCACCCCAAACCCCTCCCCCCTGCCGGGAGGAGGGGCTTAAGAATCACGGCTGCTTGTCGCCCCTCGGCGTCAGCATGCCCGGCGCGATGAAGCCGATCGGCTGGATCGCCGCCGCGTCCTGTTTCAGCTTGGCCGCGATCTGTTCGTAATCGCGCTCCATCTCCGGGGTGACGCTCGCGCGCGCCTCTGTCAGGGCTTCGTCGAATGCCGCCATGTCGACCTGTTGCACGGTCAGCGACTTGCGTAGCGCGATCAGGCCCGCGCGGCGCACCACATCGCCCAGATCCGCGCCGGTGAAGCGGTCGGTCCGCGCCGCCACATCGTCCAGGTCCACGTCCGCCGCCAGCGGCATCTTGGCGGTCTGGATACCCAGAATCCGCCGCCGCCCCGCCTCGTCGGGCACGCCGACATAGATCAGCTCGTCGAACCGCCCCGGCCGCAGCAGCGCGGGATCGACCAGATTAGGCCGGTTGGTCGCCCCGATCACCACCACCGACTGGAGCTCCTCCAGCCCGTCCATCTCGGCCAGGATCGTGTTGACGACCCGCTCGGTC
>NZ_JBNNOB010000254.1:0-1842 GCF_050274375.1 Sphingomonas sp. NPDC019816 | reverse complement strand
GCGAAATGCTGCTCTTCCCGCATGATCTGATCGACGACTTCCCGCGGCAGTAGCTGGTTCATGACGTGATTTCTCCAGTTGGATCAGGGAATGGCGAGCTGGGACCAGCCGCCTCTTTCGAGGGCGCGTTGAGCCGCGGCATAGCTGCGGAAGTACTCGCGGGATTCCCGCGAAACGGGACCTTCGGTATCGCGCGTGCCGATGTAGTGGCCGGCGGCGCTTTGCAAGACTTCGAGCGGCAGGAACTTGCCGCAGTAGGTCAGGGCCAACTGGCCGAAAGAGGCTTGCTGGGACATGGACGGGCTCCTTGGAAAAGCGGGGGGCGCATCGCCGCCGGCCTGAATACCTATAGCGGCTACGCCTCCGCAGATCCCAATAGCACCCCGCTGTTTTCCTCACTCTGGTGGACGCGTTGGTTCCCGCTCTATGCTTCGGGAGCTGCGTTGCTGCTGGTGGGGGGCGTGTTGAAGTTCGCCGATAAAACGCGTTAAGAACCATGTGATGGTATGGCGCTTAGAGGTTAATTATTTTTCTTGCCCAGCCTACGCATCAGCCATCCACGCAGTGGCTTTTCGGTCGGTGACAAATCGGCAACGGTTTCTAAAGCGGTATCCGGCACGTTTTCCTGCGCCGCAACATTGCGCGCATGCTGACAATGCGCCTGATACTCCGCTTCGTTTTGACACAGGTGGGGTTTCCAACCCAGCCAGAAAACCTTGGCGCGCCACAGGTTTTTCCATTCATTAGTCGTCCAGATCACGACGAAAAACGCCAATATCAAATAGGCAACAAAGAAGAATAAAGATAAAAGAGTATTGGTTTCACTTTTCTCCAGCGGCAGTCGCACGCTGATATAGAAACCATAGGCGATAGCTGAAGCGCTGATGATGAGGAAGACAAACCGCGAAACATACTGACGTAACAACTTGCGGGTATCCAGGGTAAACACGCCGTTTATACTCGAAGTGAGAAAGGTACAGCGCAAGAAACTGTTCAACACAAGGTCGTTCAATGCCACCGATCCACGGCCCAAATAGTCCACTAGCTGATGTGCCACCCATACCGGCAGGCGGATACCAATACTTTCATACAGAGTTTTAGTTTGCAGTGACGTCATGCCATTCTGCGGTCCCTCCTGCAATTTCTGAATACGCAACAGGACGGACAAGCGTTTAACATCGCTGACCCGGTCAAACTGGCAACGTCGCCGGGAATCATATCCTTTTAACCAACGTAAAAATAGCCATGCCCCTCCAGATATCAGCAGAGGTAATAACAGGTCGACAGCGGGCACATTTTGCTGCAGGGCCAGGATCTGGTGCCGCTGGCGCCGCAAAAGCGCGGCATCGGCATGGTGTTTCAAAGTTATGCGCTGTTTCCCAATATGACGGTGGAAGGCAACGTGGCCTTCGGCCTGAAAATGCAGAAGCTGGCGTCAGCGCCGCATCGTCGGCGCTGTCGTTAAGGAGTATCTGCACACGCTGTTCCGCCTGTTGCAGTTTCTGCTGGCCTTGACGCGCCAGCTGTACGCCACGTTCGAACTCGTTCAGCGCGTCTTCCAGCGGCAATTCGCCTGACTCCAGACGCGTCACGATGCTTTCCAGCTCGCCGAGGGCGCTTTCAAAGCTGGCAGTTTGCTCTGTACTGGCTGATTGTGCTGGTTTTTTCGGCATAATTTTCTTTTTACGTCATCATGTGAACCGTGGCGCCAGAGCCTATCCTAGCGGATCTTGATTAGCAAATCATGGCGCTCATGTGTGGTTTTGTGCGCAGAGCACGGCGATATGGTGATATACTCCGCGCCGTAATTCTTATCTGACAACAAAGACCGCCATGAAGTTT
>NZ_JBNNOB010000253.1:0-1880 GCF_050274375.1 Sphingomonas sp. NPDC019816 | reverse complement strand
CCGGGCAATGTGCAGACACCGCGCCAGGAAAAATGGTATACCCCCGAAGGCGAGGCGGAGATCGTCGCGGCCCAGTGCCTCGACGGGCGTATCCAGCCGGCGGACGTGGCGGCGCTGGTGCTGTTCCTCGCGTCGGACGATGCGCGGATGTGCACCGGCCACGACTATTTCATCGACGCCGGTTGGCGATAACAAACCGGGCGAGAGCATAGGAGAGAGTGATGCAGCAGGCCGAACATTGCCTGACCGTGGGTGCGACGCTGGGCGAAGGCCCGATCTGGGTCGACGACGCGCTGTGGTTCGTCGATATCAAGCAGCAGCGCATCTACCGCCACGATCCGGTGGCGGGCACGCTCGATCACTGGGCCTCGCCCGAAATGGTCGGCTGGGTCGTGCCGGCCCAGCGCGGCGGCTTCGTCGCCGGGTTGAAGTCCGGCCCGCATCACTTCGATCCCGCGACCGGCGGGTTCGAGCGTATGGCCGAGGTCGACGCGCACCTGCCCGCCAATCGCCTGAACGACGCCTGTGTCGACGGGCAGGGCCGCATCTGGTTCGGCACGATGGACAATGACGAGGCCGCCTTGTCGGGGCGTTTGTTCAGCTGGGTGGCCGGGCTGGTCACGCCGTCGAACGCGGACGCGGTGTGCATCACCAACGGCCCCGCGATCTCGCCCGATGATTCGATCCTCTATCATGTCGATACGCTGGGCAAGGTGATCCTGGCGCATCCGATCCTGGCTGACGGAACGCTCGGCCCCGCGACCGAGTTCGCGCGCTTTGGCGACGCCGATGGCCATCCCGATGGCGCGATCTGCGATGCCGAGGGCGGCGTGTGGGTCGGCTTCTTCGGCGGATCGGCGGCGCGGCGCTATGGCCCGGACGGCGTGATGACCGACGAAGTGCGCTTTCCCGTCTCCAACATCACCAAGATCGCGCTGGGCGGCCCCGATGGCCGCACCGCCTATGCCACTACCGCGCGGCAGGGCCTGTCGGAGGAGCAACTTGCCGAGCAGACCCAGGCGGGTGACATCTTCACCTTCCGGGTCGCGGTCCCGGTCAAGCCGCTCCACCGCGCGGCGTTCTGAAACGGCCTGGAAGCAATGGACAGGCGGCTGGGTGGTCCAACATTCCTCCCCTGCAAGGGGAGGGGTGTTCGAGCTTTGGTCTGCCCCCGGCAGACCAAGATTGTGCCGGGGGCACAATCTCGCTCGAACACGAAGCTGGTGGAGGGGTGTCACCATTGGCGAGGTCGGTCCACGCTTCCCACCCGGACACCCCTCCGTCAGGCCTCCGGCCTGCCACCTCCCCTTCCAGGGGAGGAAAGCGTATCGGACCCAGGAACCCCATTCCCGAACCGGGCGTCTCGGGTGGCCTGCTCCTCTGTCGGCGCTGGCCTTCCTACCCCTCCATCGCGCTGCGGGTATCCTCCAGCGCCAGATCGACGAGCAGCCGCATGGCCTCTCCCGCCGCCTCGACATCGCTCGCCGCGATCGCGTCATAGACCTTCACATGGTCGGGCACCGGATTGCGGGGCAGCGCGCGCGACCGCTGTTTGAACTGGGTGGTCCAGGCGACCGCCGCGCCGATGCTGGCGGTCAGCACGACCAGCGCGTCGTTGCGAGTGGCGGCCAGCACCGCATTGTGGAACTCGCGGTCGGCGGTCCGCCCCGCCTCGGTCGCCAGCGTGTGGCGGCGCATCGCGGCCAGCGCATCTCGCATTTCCTTCAGGTCCGCCTTGTCGCGCCGCTCGGCCGCCAGCCGCGCGGCGGCGGGCTCGACGATCGCGCGCAGCTCGAACAGGCTGCGCACGAAATGAATGTCCGGCTCGCCCGAAAAGGCCCAGGCCAGCACATCGGGATCGAGCAGGTTCCAGCGGTTGC
>NZ_JBNNOB010000252.1:0-1885 GCF_050274375.1 Sphingomonas sp. NPDC019816 | reverse complement strand
GAGTTTTCCGCCTGTGGCTTTCCCTCCCCCATCCCCTCCCGCCTGCGGGAGGGGCGCGGCAAGAGGCGAGGGCTGGATACAAAATAGGCGGCGGTCCCTTCGAACCGCCGCCTTGTCCGTCAAACCGAAGCCGCGCGTTACGCCGCCTTCAGATCCTCGAAATCATCGACATCGTGATGATCCATTCGCTCGCCCTTCATCAGGCGGCGCGGCGCGCTCTTGTACATCTTGAAGTCGTTGAACGGGTCGGTGACGATCTTGGTCGCCCAGACCAGCCCGGTCTCCAGATCGCGCTTCGCCCAGAGTTGCATGACGCGCACGATGATCGCGCTGATGCCCAGGCCCAGCCAGCCGATGCCGACATGACGCAGATAGCCCATGAAGCCTTCGGGATTTTCCAGCGTCCCGAACAGCGTCGGCTGCAACAGCAGCACGACCGGGATCGCGGCCCAGATACCCATCAGCACATATTTGCGCGCCAGGTTATAGCCGACCTTGATCTCTTCCTTATGGTCATGCGTCGCCTTGTTCACATGGTCATAGCCCTTGGGCTCGAAGAAGAAGTGTCCGGCCTGACGGCTGGTCATCGCCACGCCCCAGGCGAGCAGGCTGGCGACCGCCGGGTCGATGAACAGCAGCACATAGGCGGTCAGGAAGGTGCAGGCGCTGACGAAGTGCAGGCTCTGATTGACCAGGCTGTGATGATAGTAACGATGATCGTCCCACCGTTGTTCGGCGAGTTGCGCGCGAAAACCCGTCATTGGACCTGTCCTTGGAGGGAAGGCTGGCGCTTGGCGAAGCGGACCAGCGAGAAATGGCCGAGCGGGGGCAGGGGGCGGCTTTCGACCAGTTCCACGTCACCGCGCGTCGCCGCCCAGTCGGTATAGCGCTCGAACGGAAAGTCGGTGCGGAAGCCCAGCCGGCTGGTGATCGGCATCAGCGTCTTCTCGATCGTGCCGCGAAGCCCGGCGCCCGCGCCGACCCGCGTGGTGATGACGATCTCGCCACCGGGGCGGCAGATGCGGGCGAACTCGTCGAGCGCCTTTTCGGGATTGGGCACGGCGGTGATGACATATTGCGCGACCACCACGTCGAAGCTGTCGTCGGCGAATTGCAGCGCCTCGGCATCGCCGTAGGCGATCTGCTCGACATGGGTCAGCTTGCCGCTGCGCACCCGCTCGCGTGCCTTGTCGAGCATCGGCTCGGACAAGTCGACGCCGACGATGCGGTTCTTGCTGGAATATTGGGGAAGCGAGATGCCGGTGCCGACCCCCACTTCGATGATCCGCCCACCGATCCGCTCGGCGGCGACGATGGCGGCGGAGCGCCCCTTTTTGAAGACGGGTCCGAAGACCAGATCATAGACAGGCGACCAGCGGTCATAGGCCTTGGTGACGCTGGCGGTACTCATCTGCGTGGCCATCGAAGGGGCATCCCGTTGAACGACGATGCGGCCCCTGTTCGCAGCAGGCGGTGACAATTTGACGACAAATGCGATTCTTATGCGAGTTTATCGCAACTACGAAACCCAAATGTCATGCCAATGGCATGAACATGTCGCATTCGCCCATTAAGCGTTAGAATGGCGAATAGTATCGGCAATATTCCGACCGGACGGGGATGACTATCCCACCGGGCGTCGTCGACCTATGGCGTCTTTACGTGGTCACGATCGCCGCTGATCTGTTGCCTGACCGATCGCTAGCAATGTCGTCAACTGGTCCGGTGGCACGGCGACTGGCGCTCGTCGCCGGTGGCCGTCCGCTTATCCGTGCGTCGTCACCCGGTTGCCCCAGTCGAACCAGCCACGACGCTCGCCAGCCGGATAGGCCGGGCGCGCGGCGTTGGCCGCGACCGGGCGGCGGTTCGCTCTCTCACCCAGACC
>NZ_JBNNOB010000251.1:0-1893 GCF_050274375.1 Sphingomonas sp. NPDC019816 | reverse complement strand
CGCGCACCGAGCTGGGCGCACAGGAAACCTGCCACACCATCGTCGAGAGCGTCATCATCGAGGCGGGCTACACCATCTATGGCTGGCGCCAGGTGCCGGTCGACGTCTCGGTCATCGGCCTGAAGGCGCAGGCGACCAGGCCGGAGATCGAGCAGATCATGATCGCCGGGCCGATGCCCGACGAGGTCGATGCCGCCGAGTTCGAAAAGAACCTCTATCTGATCCGGCGTCGCATCGAAAAGCGGGTGATCGCGGCGCAGATCAGCGGCTTCTATATCTGTTCGCTGTCCTGCCGCTCGATCATCTACAAGGGGCTGTTCCTCGCCGAGAGCCTGTCGGTCTTCTATCCCGACCTGCAGGATCACCGGTTCGAGAGCCGCGTGGCGATCTTCCACCAGCGTTATTCGACCAACACCTTCCCGCAATGGTGGCTGGCGCAGCCCTTCCGCTGCCTGGCGCACAACGGTGAGATCAACACGATCCGTGGCAACAAGAACTGGATGCTCAGCCACGAGATCCGCATGGCCAGTATCGCGTTCGGCGACAATTCGGAGGACATCAAGCCGGTGATCCCGGCGGGCGCGTCCGATACCGCCGCGCTCGACGCGGTGTTCGAGGCGATCTGCCGGTCGGGCCGCGACGCGCCGACCGCCAAGCTGATGCTGGTGCCCGAGGCGTGGCAGAAGGATCTCGACGCGCCCAAGGCGCATGCCGACATGTACCAGTATCTCGCCAGCGTCATGGAACCGTGGGACGGTCCGGCCGCACTTGCGATGACCGATGGCCGCTGGGCGGTGGCGGGCATGGACCGCAACGCGCTGCGCCCGCTGCGCTATACGCTGACCGCCGACGGCCTGCTGATCGTGGGCTCGGAAAGCGGCATGGTCGTCGTCCCCGAATCGACCGTCACCGCCAAGGGGCGCCTTGGGCCGGGGCAGATGATCGCGGTCGATCTGGCCGAGGGCAAGCTGTACGAGGACCGTGCGATCAAGGACCAGATCGCGGGCGAGCAGGACTATGCCGCGATGATCGGCGAGTTCCTGACCATGGACCAGCTGCCCCAGCCGTCCGAAGAGGAAGCGCTGGTGCGCATGCCGCGCGCCGAAATGCTGCGCCGTCAGGTCGCGGCGGGGCAGACCATGGAGGATATGGAGCTGATCCTGTCGCCCATGGCCGAGGGGGGCAAGGAAGCCATCGGTTCGATGGGCGACGACACGCCGCTGGCGGTCATCTCCGACAAGCCGCGCCTTATCAGCCAGTTTTTCCGCCAGAATTTCAGCCAGGTGACGAACCCGCCGATCGACTCGCTTCGCGAGCGCTATGTGATGTCGCTCAAGACGCGGTTCGGCAATCTCGCCAACATCCTCGACACCGAGGATCGGCGCGAGCGCGTGCTGGTCCTGCCGTCTCCGGTCCTGACCGGCGCCGACTGGCACCGGCTCAAGGCGCATTTCGGCCGTTCGGCGGCGGAGATCGACTGTACCTTCGAAGCCGATGGCGGTCCCGACCGCCTGCGTGCCGCGATCCAGCGCATCCGCAACCAGGCCGAACAGGCGGTGCGTGAAGGGCGCTCCGAGCTGTTCCTGACCGACGAGCATGTCTCCGAAGGCCGTGTCGCGATCGCGGGCGTGCTGGCGGCGGCGGCGGTGCACACGCATCTCGTCCGCCGGGGCCTGCGCAGCTATGCGTCGATCAACGTCCGCTCGGCCGAGTGCCTCGACACGCATTATTATGCGGTGCTGATCGGCGTCGGCGCGACCACGGTGAACGCCTATCTGGCCGAAGCCGCGATCGTCGACCGTCATGGCCGTGGTCTGTTCGGCGATCTGACCATCGACCAGTGCCTGACCAACCATCGCACGGCGATCGAGGACGGCCTGCTCAAGATCATGG
>NZ_JBNNOB010000250.1:0-2003 GCF_050274375.1 Sphingomonas sp. NPDC019816 | reverse complement strand
ATCTGCTCGGAGGCGGACGCGTTCTGCTGCGTCACCTTGTCGAGCTGCTGGATCGCCTCGTTGATCTGCACCGCGCCGATATCCTGTTCGCGGCACGCCGCGCTGATCTCGGCGACCAGTTCGGCGGTGCGGCGAATGTCGGGCACCAGCTTGGTCAGCATCTCGCCGGCCTGGGTCGCCGCACCCACGGTGTCGGACGACATGCCGCTGATCTCGGCCGCCGCCGTCTGGCTGCGTTCGGCCAGCTTGCGGACCTCGGCCGCCACGACCGCGAAGCCGCGACCATGTTCGCCCGCGCGCGCCGCCTCGACCGCCGCGTTCAGCGCCAGCAGGTCGGTCTGGCGCGCGATTTCCTGCACGATGCCGATCTTCTCGGCGATGGTGCGCATCGCGACGACCGCCTTCTGCACCGCCACGCCGCTCTGTTCGGCATCCTGGCTCGACTGGCGCGCGATCTTCTCGGTCTGGGTGGCGTTGTCGGCATTCTGTTTGATGTTGGCCGCCATCTGCTCCATCGAGGCCGAGGCTTCCTCGGCCGCCGCCGCCTGCTCGGTCGCGCCCTGGCTCACTTGCTCGGACGAGGACGACAGCTGCTGGCTGCCCGCCGCCACATTCTGCGCGGCGGTGGTGGTCTGGCCGATCGTCTCGCGCAGACGACCGATCATGCGGTTGACCGTATCGACCAGATCCTTGATCTCGTCATTGCTGGCGACCGTCACTTCCTTGCTCAGATCGCCATCGGCCACCGACGTGACCGCGTCGCTGACCGTGCGCAGCCCCTTCGACACCAGTCGGGCCACCCACACCGCGCCGGCCACCGCGATCAACAGCGCGAACAGCGCGGTCGCGAGCAATACCGTCCGGGCATTCTCATAAAGTTCGGTCGCCTGCTTATCGGCCCGGACCATCTGGCCCTGGGTGATCTCTGCCAGCTTCAACAGCGTCGCGCTCAGCTGGACCGCGATGTCGCGGCCTTCGGTCATCGAGATTTGCGACGCCTCGGCATTTCGGTTCTGAAGCGCCAAGCCCCGCGCCCGGTCGCTGACCGCCTTATAGGCGCGCCATTGCTCCAGCGCCTTGGTCCATACCGGTCGCCCCTGTTCGCTCGCGATTTTCAGGCCGTTGTTCAGATTGTCGATGATCTTGCCATCATATTCGCCGAACTTGGTGTCGAAGCTGCGCTTCAACGCCATGTCTCCGGTCATCATCATGTTCTTTTCGTTGCGAATCGCCCGGCCGATATCACCATCGGCCGTCAGCGACAGCTGAATGCGCCGCGACGGCCCTTCCACAATGTCCGAGATCATAACATTGAGCGTGCCGATCTTGGCGACCCCCACACCTACAACCACGCACAATAGTGCGATCACTATTGCGAATGTCGTCGCCAACTTCATTTTGATCGTCGCACGCATGTCAAATTCCCATGTTGGAAATACGAAACGACATGATGGCCGCTTCTTTGTTTACCGAGTCGACTATGGACGAAGGGGGTGAAGGATTGGTTTTCACCACTAAAACATTTGACGCAGATCAGCATTTCCGGGTCGGCGACTGGCCGATCGCGGCCAACGCCATGCGCCGATCGCACGGCGAATGATCGGCGGCGGGGCGATCATGACGCCCCGCCGCCAGGGCCATCAGGCGGCGCGTCCGAATTCGGAGTCTTCGCCGTCCGGCCCGCCATTAGTCAGGTCGAGCGCGAAACCGCGGACCCGTGCCTGCTGCTCGGCGACCGAGCCGGGGCGATGCGCGGGAGACTTGCCCTTCTTCGCGGGTGCCGCCGGCTTGCGTACCGGGGCCGCGCCACGACGGGTGGTCGCGCGGCTGTCGTTGCCGACATTGAAATAGGCGATGCTTTCCTGCAGTTCCTCGGCCTGGCTGGCCAGTTCCTCGGAGGTCGAGGAGATCTGCTCGGAGGCGGACGCGTTCTGCTGCGTCACCTTGTCGAGCTGCTGGATCGCCTCGTTGATCTGCACCGCGCCGATATCCTGTTCGCGGCA
>NZ_JBNNOB010000249.1:0-2094 GCF_050274375.1 Sphingomonas sp. NPDC019816 | reverse complement strand
GAAGTCGAACGCGATCGTCTATGCCAAGGGCGGATCGACCGCAGGCGTGGGTGCCGGCCAGATGAACCGTCTGGAATCGGCGCGCATCGCCGCGTGGAAGGCCAAGGACGCCGCCGACAAGGCCGGTTGGGCGGAACCGCGCACCATCGGGTCGGCGGTCGCGTCGGATGCCTTTTTCCCCTTCGCCGACGGCCTGCTCGCCGCGGTCGAGGCGGGCGCGACGGCGGTGATCCAGCCGGGCGGCTCGATCCGCGACGACGAGGTCATCGCGGCGGCCGACGATGCGGGCCTGGCGATGGTGTTCACCGGCATGCGCCACTTCCGGCATTGATCCCCAACAAAAGGCCCCTTCCGAAGCGTTCGGAAGGGGCCTTTTTTATGCCTGACCAATCCTCAACCGTTCACGCTGAGCGAAGCCGAAGCGTCATCCCGTGGCCTTCGACGTCGCTCAGGCTGAACGGACGTTGGCACGTTACCGCGTGATCCCGCCCGCATGCGGCAGCGTCGCCTCTTCGGCGCGCGGGGCCTTGCCGAACAGCGCGCGGTCGGCCGGGCCGAACGCCCAGCGCCACAGGATCAGCAGATAGGTCGCCGCGATCGCGGGCTCACCGAACAACAGTTCGGCCCATTCCAGCCGCTTGGGCAGCAGCGTGAAGGCGCCCCCGACCAGCGTCGCGGCTAGCGCGGCCCAGATCAGCGGCCAGCGGAAGGGTGACACGGGCGCCTTCAGGATGCTCGCCAGCGTTCGTGCCTTCAGGATGGAGGTCAGCGTGACGCTGACCGCCAGCGCCACCGCCGGCCCCGCCGCCGCCCAGGTCTCGGGCCAGCCGAGCGCGCGCATCCCCAGGATCAGCGCGAAGCTCAAGCCGATCTGCACCCCCAGCATCGCGACCGAGATCATCAGGTTGCGATGCCGCGCGGTATAGACCAGCGCCGACTCGCACACCGCCCCCGTCGAGGCCAGCAGCTCGGCGAACAGCAGGAAGGCGAGCGCGGCAGTGCCCGAGACGAATTGCGGGCCGACCACGCCCATTACCGCCTCACCCGGGATCGAACCCATCAGCGCCAGGCACCCTTGCGCCGCGATGATCCAGAAGGCGACCTGGCGTACCTGCCGCGCGATGGCGGCCATGTCGCCATTGGCCAGGCTCTGGGTGATGACGGGGCCGAGGATCGGGTCGAAGCTGGTCTTCAGCTTCTGCGGCAGCGAGGAGACCTGCTGCGCCATATAATAGATGCCGACGATGCGCGGTTCGAACAACACGCCCAGGATGAAGCGGTCGACGTTGCGCGTGCCCCATTCCAGCGCATCGGCCCCGGCCAGCGGCGCATTGGCGCGGGCGAGCGCGAAGACGCGCGACAGCTGCGGCGTCCAGCCGCGCGGCAGGCCATAGCTGCGCAGGAACGGCACCAGGCTGGCGATCATTGCCGCGATCATCGAGGCGACATAGGACAGGACCAGCCCGTCGCGGATCGTGAAGAAGGAGAACAGCCAGGCGGCGATCGATACCGTCCAGGGTTCGACCACCGCGCGCGCGGTCACCGCCGCCTTGACGTTCAGGCGATAGGCGAGCGCGGCCAGGCTGACATCGGACCAGGCGATGGCGACGATGATCGCGGGCAGCCAGCGGTCGAGGCCGCTGATCGCGCTGTTGGGATAGACCAGCTCGGGGAAGAGGAACAGGAAGCAGCTCGCCGCGATCGAGGCGAGGAAGGCCAGCGCCATCGCGTCCCACACGACATGCGCATGCGGCCGCTCGGTCGAGGCCAGCGCCTGCGCCAGCCCGCGCTTCATCCCCAGCGTCGCGAGTAGCGCCGCCAGCTCGACCACCACCACCGCGATGGCGAACCGCCCGACCAGATCGGGGCCATAGATGCGCCCTGCGATGAACAGGAAGGGGATGCGCGCCGCCAGCCGCAGGACGAAGCCCGCGATATTGGTGCGCCCCCCCTTGGCGAGCGTATCGATGTCCTGGCTTTGCGCCATTAGCGGGTGCGAGGTCCTAGTTTTTTTTTTTTTTTTTTTTTTTTTTTTTTTTTTTTTTTTTTTTTTTTTTTTTTTTTTTTTTTTTTTTTTTTTTTTTTTTTTTTTTT
>NZ_JBNNOB010000248.1:0-2137 GCF_050274375.1 Sphingomonas sp. NPDC019816 | reverse complement strand
AGCCTAGAGCCGCGAAGAGGGCGAGGACCGACAGCGTCCCCGCCAGGCCCAGTTCCTCACCGGTGATGGCGAAGATGAAGTCGGTGTGGGCTTCGGGCAGTTGCCCCCATTTCTCCACACTGGCGCCGAGTTGTTCCAGGTCGAGTCGGAGCGGACGCCGACCGGCATCCCCCAGCCGACCGTCGACAGCACCGGCGACTTGGTGAAGATTTCCGCATCCGGGCCGATCGCGACTTCCAGATATTGCGACCAGAGCCCTTCGGCGATCAGCGCGTCCTTGAGCTGCGCGGCCTCGGGCGAGCCGGGTACGACCGAACGGATATTGCCGCCGAGCGCCGCTTCCAGCGTGCCGCGAAGCCCCGCCGCCTTGGCATGGTCGCCGCGCGCGCGCTCCTCGATCACCCGCTCCAGCGCGGACACGGCAAAGGTCACGCCCGCCGCCTTCACGCATTGCAGATCGATCGGCGACAGCAACCGGTTTGGCGCACCCACGTCTGGTGACAGGTTCAGATCGGCCAGCTCGCCCAGCGCCTGACCTTCCGACGCCTCGACCGGCCCACGCGCCAGCAGCGCCGAGACGGTGGGGGCGACGCGGCTCATATTGAAGGCCTGGCCATTCTCGACCAGGATCGGGCAAGGCCCCTCACCCCGATCGATGCGCCCGACGAAGCGCCCCGCGCGCCAGTCGTCGGGCAAGGCCGCGATCAAAGTGGTAGAATGGCTTGCCATGTCATCTTCTCCGCAGATTTTTGTTAGCGGTATCGATTGCCGTCCGGTTCGGGTCAAGAGGGCAGCACCCGGCCCTGTCGCGATTAGGCATCCTACAGCCAATCCCATGAGCTTTGGCTTAAAAAATATATGAATTGGTATTGATGGAGATCAACGAGCGCAGCGCCCCCGCATCTGGCCCGCCATGCCACGCCCGATTCGCCAGGACCGGGGCACGTCAGCGGCCGCCGTCAGCCACAGTCGCCCGCAAGGGGGCGGACCGGCCCGCCCCGCATGGTACGCCGGCCGGACGGGATCACCCCGACCGGCCGGCGCCCCGCATCAGTGGTTATCGCGCGGCAGCCCCTGGGTCTGGGCGATGCGCTGATACTTCTCCGCGCCCTCCAGGATCGCGCCCGTCGACATCTGACCGACCACCGAGCGCTGGATTTCCTGCCACGGGGTCTGCGACGCGGGGTATTTATACCCGCCAGCTGCCGCCAGCGTCTTGCGACGCTCGGCCAGCTCTTCCTCGGAGATGAGGATGTTGGCGCTGCCGGTGTTCAGGTCGATGCGGACCCGGTCGCCGGTCTGGATCAGCGCCAGGCCGCCCATCGCCGCCGCTTCCGGGCTGGCGTTCAGGATCGAGGGCGAACCCGAGGTGCCCGACTGACGCCCGTCACCGATGCAGGGCAGCGAGTGCACGCCCTCGGTGATCAGGTACGCGGGCGGACGCATGTTGACGACTTCCGCCGCGCCCGGATAGCCGATCGGCCCCGCGCCGCGCATGAACAGCAGCGTCTCGGGCGTAATGCCGGTCGCGGGATCGTCGATCCGGTGGTGATAATCCTCCGGCCCGTCGAACACAACCGCCGGACCTTCAAAGGCGTTCAGGTCGTCGGGGTTGGACAGGTAACGCTCGCGGAATTCGGGCGAGATCACGCTGGTCTTCATGATCGCGGCGTCGAACAGATTGCCCGACAGAACGATGAAGCCCGCTTCCTCGACCAGCGGCTGGGCGAAGGGACGGATGACCTTTTCGTCCTCGATCGCGCGCCCGCGGCAATTCTCGCCCATGGTCTTGCCGTTGACGGTCATCGCATCCTCGTGGATCAGACCCTGCTCGATTAGCTGGTTGACCACGGCGGGGACGCCGCCCGCGCGGTAATAATCCTCGCCCAGATACTCGCCTGCGGGCTGGAGATTCACGAGCAGCGGCACCTTGTGGCCTTCGCTCTCCCAGTCCTGCACCGGCAGGTCGACGCCGATGTGACGCGCGATGGCGGCGAGGTGGATCGGCGCGTTGGTCGAACCGCCGATCGCCGAGTTGACCTTGATCGCGTTGTGGAATGCGTCCTTGGTCAGGATGTCGGAGGGCTTCAGATCCTCGTTAACCATCTCGACGATGCGCTTGCCTGTCAGATAGGCG
>NZ_JBNNOB010000247.1:0-2144 GCF_050274375.1 Sphingomonas sp. NPDC019816 | reverse complement strand
CGCGTGGATCTTGTCGTCGACCAGGTGGTGCAGCTTCAGCATGTAGATGATGCCCACGGTCACCTTGCGGTCGAACTGATCGCCGGTGCGCCCGTCGAACAGGTCCGACTGGCCCGAGGTGTGCAGACCCGCCAGCTCCAGCATCTCCGACACGTCGCTCTCGCGCGCGCCGTCGAACACCGGGGTCCCCATCGGCACGCCGGTGCGGATGTTCTGGACCAGCTCGGCCACTTCCTCGTCGTCACGCGCCTGGATGTCTTCGGCATAGTGATCGCCGTAGATCTCCACGAGCCGCGCCTTGACCGCTTCCGGCACCGCGCCCGGCTTGGCGTCGGGGTTGGCTTCGCGCCAATCCTCGAGCTGCGCCGCAACCTGCATACCCAGGTTGCGCGCCGCCCAGCCCAGATGCGTCTCGAAGATCTGACCGACGTTCATGCGCGACGGCACGCCCAGCGGGTTCAGCACGAGATCGACCGGCGTACCGTCCGCGAGGAAAGGCATATCCTCCTGCGGCAGGATGCGGCTGATGACGCCCTTGTTGCCGTGACGGCCGGCCATCTTGTCGCCCGGCTGCAGCTTGCGCTTCACCGCGACGAAGACCTTGACCATCTTCAGCACGCCCGGCGGCAGCTCGTCACCACGCTCCAGCTTGTCGCGACGGTCATGGAACTTGTCCGTGATCCGCTTGGCGGCTTCGTCATACTGCGCCTTGACCGCTTCCAGATCGCTCTGGCGCGCGTCGTCGGCGACGGCGAACTTCCACCATTCATGACGATCGACCGATTCCAGCACCTCGGCATCGATGACGATGCCCTTCTTCACGCCCTTGGGCGCGGCGGTGGCGGTCTGGTCGAGCAGCATCTCGCGCAGGCGGCTCCAGGTCGCCCGGTTGAGGATCGTGCGCTCGTCGTCGGCGTCCTTCTTCAGACGCTCGATCTCCTCGCGCTCGATCGCCATCGCGCGCTCGTCCTTGTCGATGCCGTGACGATTGAAGACGCGCACGTCGACGATGGTCCCTGCCACACCCGGCGGCAGGCGGAGCGAGGTGTCGCGCACGTCGCTGGCCTTTTCACCGAAGATCGCGCGGAGGAGCTTTTCTTCCGGCGTCATCGGCGATTCGCCCTTCGGCGTGATCTTGCCGACCAGGATGTCGCCCGGCTCCACCTCGGCCCCGACATAGACGATGCCCGCCTCGTCGAGGTTGCGCAGCGCCTCTTCACCCACGTTCGGGATGTCGCGGGTGATGTCTTCCGGCCCGAGCTTGGTGTCGCGCGCCATGACTTCGAACTCGTCGATATGGATCGACGTGAACACGTCGTCCTTCACGATCCGCTCGGAGATGAGGATCGAGTCCTCATAATTATAGCCGTTCCAGGGCATGAACGCGACGAGCGCGTTGCGGCCCAGCGCCAGCTCGCCGAACTCGGTCGAGGGGCCGTCGGCGATCACGTCGCCCGCCTTCACGACGTCGCCCACCTTCACCAGCGGACGCTGGTTGATGCAGGTC
Organism: Sphingomonas sp. NPDC019816; assembly: GCF_050274375.1. Lineage (NCBI taxonomy): Bacteria > Pseudomonadati > Pseudomonadota > Alphaproteobacteria > Sphingomonadales > Sphingomonadaceae > Sphingomonas > Sphingomonas sp. NPDC019816. The sequence continues at coordinate 637 of NZ_JBNNOB010000247.1, read as the reverse complement.
GACTGGTTCGAACGCTGGAACTTCATCAGCGTGTAGATGTCGACGCCCGACTTGCCGGCATCGACCTCACCCGTGGCGCGAACCACGATACGCGCCGCATCGACTTGGTCGACGATACCGGCACGCTTCGCCGCGATCGCCGCGCCCGAGTCGCGGGCCACGGTCTCTTCCATGCCGGTGCCAACGAAGGGCGCTTCCGCCTTCACCAGCGGCACGGCCTGACGCTGCATGTTCGAGCCCATGAGCGCGCGGTTGGCGTCGTCGTTTTCTAGGAACGGAATGAGCGAGGCGGCGACCGAGACGAGCTGCTTCGGCGACACGTCCATCAGCGTGATCTGATCGGGCAACGCCATCAGGAATTCACCGGCCTGACGCGCCGAGACGAGATCCTCGGTGAAGCGGTTGTCCGCATCCGTCGCGGCCGACGCCTGGGCGACGGTGTGCTTCTGCTCTTCCATCGCCGACAGGTACACGACCTCGTCGGTGACGCGGCCGTCGATCACCTTGCGGTACGGCGTCTCGATGAAGCCATACTTGTTCACGCGGGCGAAGGTCGACAGCGAGTTGATCAGACCGATGTTCGGGCCGTCCGGCGTTTCGATCGGGCAGATGCGGCCATAATGCGTCGGTTGAACGT
>NZ_JBNNOB010000246.1:0-2167 GCF_050274375.1 Sphingomonas sp. NPDC019816 | reverse complement strand
GCTTCGGTGAGATGGAAGTGTGGGCGCTGCAGGCGTATGGCGCGGCGTACACGCTCCAGGAAATGCTGACGGTGAAGTCGGACGACGTGGTCGGCCGCACCAAGGTTTACGAAGCGATCGTCAAGGGCGACGACACCTTCGAGGCGGGCATCCCGGAGAGCTTCAACGTGCTGGTCAAGGAAATGCGCTCGCTGGGTCTCAACGTCGACCTCAAGTCGATGGAAGACGCCCAGGACGACGGTCTGGCCGAGGCGGCGGAGTAAGACAGGAGACGCCGGTGGGGCACATGCTCGACCGGCGCCTTGCCTACCTCGCCCGATGAATTTTCCCTCCCTGTGAGGAAAGCGAAATGAACGAACTGACCAACTTCGCCAATCCGGTGGCCAAGCCGGAAACCTTCGACCAGATTCAGATCGGCATCGCGTCGCCCGACAAGATCCGTTCCTGGTCGTTCGGCGAGATCAAGAAGCCCGAGACGATCAACTACCGCACGTTCAAGCCGGAACGTGACGGCCTGTTCTGCGCGCGCATCTTCGGTCCGATCAAGGATTACGAATGCTTGTGCGGCAAGTACAAGCGCATGAAGTACAAGGGCATCGTCTGCGAAAAGTGCGGTGTCGAAGTCACGGTGTCGAAGGTCCGCCGCGAGCGGATGGGCCATATCGAACTGGCCGCGCCGGTCGCGCACATCTGGTTCCTGAAGTCGCTGCCGAGCCGCATCGGCCTGCTGCTCGACATGCAGCTCAAGCAGCTCGAGCGCGTGCTGTACTTCGAAGCCTATATCGTCATCGAGCCGGGCCTGACCCCGCTGGAGAAGTATCAGCTTCTCACCGAGGACGAACTGCTCGACGCGCAGGATGAATATGGCGAGGACGCGTTCTCGGCCGGCATCGGCGCCGAAGCGGTCCGCATCATGCTTGAAAGCCTCGACCTCGAGGGCGAGCGCGTGCAGCTTCTGGAAGAGCTGGCGACGACCAAGTCGGAGCTGAAGCCCAAGAAGATCATCAAGCGCCTGAAGGTCGTCGAAAGCTTCATCGAATCGGGCAACCGTCCCGAATGGATGATCCTGGAAGTGATCCCGGTCATCCCGCCCGAGCTGCGCCCGCTGGTGCCGCTGGACGGCGGTCGTTTCGCGACCTCGGACCTGAACGATCTGTATCGCCGCGTCATCAACCGCAACAACCGTCTGAAGCGCCTGATGGAGCTGCGTGCGCCGGACATCATCGTCCGCAACGAAAAGCGCATGTTGCAGGAAGCGGTCGACGCGCTGTTCGACAACGGCCGCCGTGGCCGCACGATCACCGGCGCCAACAAGCGTCCGCTGAAGTCGCTGTCCGACATGCTGAAGGGCAAGCAGGGCCGCTTCCGTCAGAACCTGCTCGGCAAGCGCGTCGACTATTCGGGTCGTTCGGTCATCGTGACCGGCCCGGAGCTCAAGCTGCACCAGTGCGGCCTGCCGAAGAAGATGGCGCTCGAGCTGTTCAAGCCGTTCATCTATGCCCGTCTGGACGCCAAGGGTCTGTCGATGACCCTGAAGCAGGCCAAGAAGTGGGTCGAGAAGGAGCGCAAGGAAGTCTGGGATATCCTGGACGAGGTGATCCGTGAGCACCCGGTCATGCTGAACCGCGCGCCGACGCTCCACCGTCTGGGCATCCAGGCGTTCGAGCCGGTGCTGATCGAGGGCAAGGCGATCCAGCTTCACCCGCTGGTCTGCTCGGCGTTCAATGCCGACTTCGACGGCGACCAGATGGCCGTGCACGTTCCGCTGTCGCTCGAAGCGCAGCTGGAAGCGCGCGTCCTGATGATGTCGACCAACAACATCCTGTCGCCCGCGAACGGCAAGCCGATCATCGTGCCGTCGCAGGACATGGTGCTGGGCCTCTATTACCTCTCGCTCGAAAAGCAGAAGGAACCGGGCGAGGGCATGATGCTGGCGGACATGGAGGAGGTCCACCAGGCCCTCTTCGCCGGTGCCGTGACGCTCCACACCAAGATCATCAGCCGCGTTCCGCAGACCGATGAGCAGGGCAACCAGTATCTCAAGCGGTTCGAGACGACCCCGGGCCGCATGTTGCTGGGCGAGACGCTGCCGAAGAGCCACAAGGTGCCGTTCGACATCGTCAACCGCGTCCTGACCAAGAAGGACGTCGGCGAGGTGATCGACGAG
>NZ_JBNNOB010000245.1:0-2221 GCF_050274375.1 Sphingomonas sp. NPDC019816 | reverse complement strand
TCGCTCAGCCTGAACGGGGGTTTGGACTTTATCCCCCCAGCCGTTCAGGCTGAGCGAAGTCGAAGCCCAAGGGCAACCCTCACCCCAACAACCCCGGCGGGACCTCTCCGCCAAAATGCGCGTCGAGATTCGCCACCACCATCGCCGCCATCGCCGCGCGTGCCTCCCGCGTCGCGCTGCCCTGATGCGGCGCCAGCACGACATGGTTCATCCGCCGCAGCGCACAGGGCACGTCGGGCTCTTCGGCGAACACGTCCAGCCCCGCGCCGGCGATCCCGTGCGACTCCAGCGCGGCAATCAGCGCATCCTCATCGACCAGACTACCGCGCGCGATATTGACCAGCACCCCCTCCGGTCCCAGCCGGTCGAGCACCGCCGCATCGACGACATTACGGGTCTCCGCCCCGCCGGGTGCCGCAACGAACAACACATGGCTCTCCGCCGCCAGCGTCGGCAGGTCGGGTACGAACGTCCACGCCACCGGCTTTTCCGAACGCGCGGTGTAGCGGATGTCGCCGCCAAAGCCCTCCGCCCGCCGCGCGATCGCGTGGCCGATCCTGCCCAGCCCGAAAATGCCGATCCGCCGCCCGCTCGCGCGCCGGCCCAGCGGCACGGTCCAGTTGCCCATCCGCATCGCCCGGTCGTTCGCCGCCACCCGCCGCTCGACCGCCAGCCACAGCGCGATGGCCTGATCGGCGACATCCTCGGTCAGCACGTCCGGCGTGACCGCGACCCGGATGCCGCGCGCGGCCACCACGTCATGGTCGATCCCGTCATGGCCGACCCCGTGTACCGCGATGATCTCCAACGCAGGCAGCCGGTCGAGCAGGGCGGCATCCACCGTCATCATGCCCCCGCCGACGATCGCGCGGGTGGTGGCGGGCGGGGTGTCGCGATGGAGCGTGAACCGCTCGGCCAGGGCGATTTCGAGCGCAGGCGGAATCGGGCTGGCCAGGAAAAGATCATTTGCCATGTCAGCACCCTAGCGCGATTTGGCTGCGGAGTCCGCTACCCGGATCAAGCCGGAGGGGCATGCGACTGTCCATGCCGCCCGCCGCCTGCTATGTTCGTGCAATGTTCGCGACGATGCTCGACAGCCATGCCGCCCAGCCGCTAGGAGCGCAGGCGTGACCGACCAAGACCGCCTTTTGTCCACCAGCCGCCGTCCCGAGGATGTCGACGCGGCGCTCCGCCCCAAGAATCTGGACGAGTTCGTCGGCCAGCATGCGGCGCGCGACAATCTGCGCGTCTTCATCCAGGCGGCCAAGAGCCGTGGCGACGCGCTCGACCATGTCCTGTTCTTCGGCCCGCCGGGTCTGGGCAAGACGACGCTGGCGCAGATCATCGCGCGCGAGATGGGGGTGGGCTTCCGCGCGACGTCCGGGCCGGTCATCGCCAAGTCGGGCGATCTGGCCGCGCTGCTGACCAATCTGGAAGACGGCGACGTCCTGTTCATCGACGAGATCCACCGCCTGCAACCGGCGGTCGAGGAAGTCCTGTATCCGGCGATGGAGGACCGTGTCCTCGACCTGATGATCGGCGAAGGGCCGTCGGCGCGGAGCGTGCGAATCGACCTACCGCGCTTCACGCTGGTCGGCGCGACGACCCGGCAGGGGCTGCTGACGACCCCCTTGCGCGACCGCTTCGGGATTCCGGTGCGCCTGCAATTCTACACGGTCGAGGAACTGACCCGCGTCGTCACCCGCGCCGCCCGCCTGCTCGACCTGCCGATCGCCGAGGACGGCGCGGTCGAGGTGGCGCGGCGCTCACGCGGCACACCGCGCATCGCCGGGCGGCTGCTGCGCCGGGTGCGCGACTTTGCGACCGTGGCGGGGCACGAGATCGTCCACGCCACCGCCGCCGACCAGGCGCTCAACCGGCTGGAGGTCGATGCGCTGGGGCTGGACGCGATGGACCGGCGCTATCTGACGATGATCGCCGACGTCTATCGCGGCGGGCCGGTGGGGGTGGAGACGCTCGCCGCCGGCCTATCCGAGCCGCGCGATACGATCGAAGAGGTGATCGAGCCTTTCCTGATCCAGCTCGGCCTGCTGGCACGCACGGCGCGGGGGCGAATCCTCAATCCGGGCGGGTGGAAGCATCTGGGGCTGAACCCGCCGATCGGGTCGCAGGACGGGTTGTTCGACGTCTGACGGAGTGTGGCCTTCGACTTCGCTCAGGCTGAACGGGCCGGGGGATGGCTCCCAAACTCCGTTCAGCC
>NZ_JBNNOB010000244.1:0-2350 GCF_050274375.1 Sphingomonas sp. NPDC019816 | reverse complement strand
ACATACTCCTCTCGCTCCGTTCAGCCTGAGCGAAGTCGAAGCCCACGCCCCGAAACCTACCGCAACAGGCGCGGATCGATCACCACATGCCGGATATGCTGCCGGTTCCACGTATAGGTCACGTGCACCAACCCGTCGCGCGTCTGGATGACCGCCGGATAGGCATAGCCATCGGGCATCGGCCTGCTCTCCAGCGTCAGGACGTTGCGCCAGCGCACCCCGTCCTCCGACAGCCCGATATTCAGCGGCCAGCGCGGCCCGTCGCCGGGCGTCCCCGGCGCATGTCCGCTATGGTTGTAGACGATCAACTGCCGCCCCTCGGCCAGCGTCACCGCATCGGCGCCGGCATTGGGATTGGGCAGGTCGATCGCCGCGATCGGCGACCAGGTGACGCCATTATCCCGCGACCAGCTTTGCGCCAGCGCCCCCTGCCGCGTGCGGGCGACCAGTTCCAGCGCGCCGCCCGGATGGAACAGGATGCTGGGCTGGATCGCCTCGATATGCATCGGGCTGGCGATGCGCGGGCCGACCGTCCAGGTCCTGCCCTTGTCGGTGTTGCGTTCGATGCGCAGCGACCAGATATTGGCCTCCGCCGTCCCCTCCTCACGGCTGGAGGGAGAGAGCCAGGCGCCATCGGCGGCGACGACCGGCTTGTTCTTGATCGGGCCGAGCACGCCATCGGGCAGCCGCTCGGGCCTGCTCCAGTGCCGCCCGCCATCGGTCGAGCGGATCACCATCCCCCACCAGGCGCGCGGATTGGGGCCGACCTTGTAGAACAGCTGCAGCGGCGCACCCGGCGGCTGGAACAGCACCGGGTTCCAGGTCGGATAACGCTGTCCATCGGCGCTGACGCCGTCCGCCACCGGCACCGGCTTTTCCCAGCCCCGCGCCCCATGCCGGGCGAACCAGATGCGGACATCGGGGCGGCTCTCGCCCGAGCCGGCGAACCAGGCGGCGGCCAGCGTCCCGTCGGGAAGCTGGACGATGGTCGAAGCATGCGCCTGCGGATAAGGGGCGTCGGCGTCGATGAATTCGGACAGCAGGATCGGCGAGCGTGTCTTGGTGGCGGCCGGCGCCGCGCTGGCTGAGGCCGACAGGGTCGCCAATGTCAGGGCCAGCCAGGCTGCGATCCTCATGCCGTCATATCCTTCCGAAACCGAAGGGTCGGCGGATAGGCGGGATCGGCGGCGAACGAAATGGGGTTTGGCCGTCCCCACGCGCTTACTCGTTACCCTGACCCCAGTCCCGGCCCGCACCTCCGTCTTAGCTCACACCTCGGTTCAGCCTGAGCGAAGTCGAAGGCCACGCTTACCCCTTCCGTTCCGGGGGCATTTGGCCAAGTGATTCCCTTGGCCTTCGACTTCGCTCAGGCTGAACGGAGGGGGTGGTGCGAGCTGGGGTCGGGACCGAACGGAGGATGGGGCGGGTCTATCGGCGGGACAGCGCATCAACCCACCCCAAAGAAAAAGGGCCGGACGTTTCCGCCCGGCCCTTCCCCTGATTACGCCGCCTTCGAGCGCGCCGCGCGCTTGCGCTCGTTCGGGTCGAGGTAGCGCTTGCGCAGACGGATCGACTTCGGGGTCACTTCGACCATCTCGTCGTCGTCGATATAGGCGATCGCCTGTTCCAGCGTCATCTTCTTCGGCGGGGTCAGGCGGATGGCGTCATCCTTGCCGCCCGACGCACGGAAGTTGGTCAGCTGCTTCGCCTTCATCGGGTTGACCTCGAGGTCATCCGTCTTGGCGTTCTCGCCGATGATCATGCCTTCATAGAGCGCCTCGCCGTGGCCGACGAACAGGATGCCGCGCTCTTCGAGCGGACCCAGCGCGTACCCTTGCGCTTCGCCAGCACCGTTCGAGATCAGAACGCCGTTCTTGCGGCCTTCGATCTTGCCCTTGTGCGGGCCGTAACGCTCGAACAGGCGGTTCATGATGCCGGTGCCGCGCGTGTCCGACAGGAACTCGCCGTGGTAGCCGATCATGCCGCGCGACGGCGCCGAGAAGGTGATGCGGGTCTTGCCGCCGCCCGAGGGACGCATGTCGGTCATCTCGGCCTTGCGCAGGTTCATCTTCTCGACGACCGTGCCCGAATATTCCTCGTCCACGTCGATGATGACGGTTTCGTACGGCTCGGTCTTCTTGCCGTCCTCGTCCTCGCCGAACAGCACGCGCGGGCGGCTGATGCCCAGCTCGAAGCCTTCGCGGCGCATCGTCTCGATCAGAACGCCCAGCTGGAGTTCGCCGCGACCGGCGACCTCGAAGCTGTCGCGGTCGTCGCTCTCGGTGACCTTCACCGCGACGTTCGATTCCGCTTCGCGCATCAGGCGGTCGCGGATCATGCGGCTGGTGAC
>NZ_JBNNOB010000243.1:0-2387 GCF_050274375.1 Sphingomonas sp. NPDC019816 | reverse complement strand
GTCCCGAAGATCACCGTCATCACCCGCAAGGCTTACGGCGGCGCGTACGACGTGATGGCGTCCAAGCATCTGCGCGGCGACCTCAACTATGCCTGGCCGACCGCCGAGATCGCGGTGATGGGGGCAAAGGGCGCGGTCGAGATCATCTTCCGGGGCAAGACGCCGGAGGAGATCGCCGAGCGGACGGCCGAATATGAGGCGCGCTTCGCCAACCCGTTCGTCGCGGCGTCCAAGGGGTTCGTCGACGAGGTGATCCAGCCGCACTCCACCCGCAGGCGGATCGCGCTGGGCCTGCGCAAGCTGCGTAACAAGGATTTGGCGAACCCGTGGAAGAAGCATGACAATCTTCCGCTCTGAGATGGTCGCGGTTTCCCTCCCCCATCCCCTCCCGCCTGCGGGAGGGGCGTGCTTGGGGGCAACGCTCGCCCAGAGCTTCTCCCCTCCCGCAGGCGGGAGGGGGCGGGGGAGGGCTGGCGCTGTCCCCATGTCCAAACGTCGGAGGCGCACATGACCCTCGGCCGCCTCAACCATATCGGCATCGCCACGCCCTCGATCGAAAAGACGATCGAAACCTATCGCCAGCTCCTCGGTGCCGACGCAATCGGAGAACCGTTCGATCTGCCGCCGCAGGGCGTACGGGTATGCTTCATCGACGCGCCCAACACCCAGATCGAGCTGATCCAGCCGCTCGACGAAACATCCCCCATCGCCAACTTCCTGAAGAAGAACCCGGCGGGCGGGCAGCATCATCTGTGCTTCGAGGTCGCCGATATCCCCGCCGCCGTCGCCGAGCTTCAGGCCAAGGGCGCGACGTTGCTGGGCCAGCCACGCATCGGTGCGCATGGCACGCCGGTCGTCTTCCTCCATCCGCGCGACATGGGCGGGGTGCTGGTCGAACTGATGGAAACGCCGGGAGAGGATCATTGAGCGACACCATGCTGCGCGTCGAGCGCCGGGGCGATGTGCTGGTCCTGACGCTCAACCGGCCCGAGCGGCTGAACGCCGCACCGCCCGCGCTGTTCGATGCGATCCGCGAAGCCCTCGACGCACGCGGCGACGCCCGTGCCGTGCTGATCGCGGGCGAGGGGCGGGCCTTTTGTTCGGGTGCGGACATATCGGGTGGCGATATCGGCCCCGATACCGTCCACCGCGCGCTGGTCGCGCATTACAACCCCGCGATGCTGGCACTCGCCGACCTGCCCATTCCCGTGGTCTGCGCGGTGCGAGGTGCGGCGGCGGGGATCGGATGCAGCCTGGCGCTCGCCGGTGATTTCTGCGTCGCGAGCGAGAATGCCTATTTCCTCCACGCCTTCGTCAATATCGGCCTCGTCCCCGATGGCGGCGCGAGCTGGATGCTGCCGCGCCTGATCGGCCGTGCCCGCGCCGCCGAGATGATGCTGCTGGGCGAGCGGGTGCCCGCGACACGCGCGCTCGACTGGGGCATGATCCACAAGGTCGTCGCCGAGGATGCGCTCGACTCCGAAGCCCTGGCGCTCGCCGAGCGGCTGGCGGCGGGGCCGAGCGTGGCCTTGGGGCTGATGCGCCGCGCGCTCCACGCCGGGTTGGACGGCGACTATGCCACCGCGCTGGCTCGAGAAGCCGACGACCAGCGCAGTGCCCGCGCGACCCAGGACGGCGAGGAGGGCGGCCGGGCCTTTTTCGAGAAGCGTCCACCGCGTTTCCTCGGGCGGTGAGACTTGCGCGGGTATGATAATTTCGCTCTAGTGAAATAAAATAAGAGTGGATGAGGAGTGGCCCGATGGCCGAACGCCCTGAGCTGTCAGACTGGGAAGCCCTTGCCGTGCGTGAGGTGAAGGGGCGCGACCTCGAATGGCAGACGCCCGAGGGGATCACGGTCAAGCCGCTCTACACCGCCGCCGATGTGCGCGCAGATCCCGGCCTGCCCGGCTTCGCGCCGTTCACGCGAGGTGTGCGCGCCAGCATGTATGCGGGCCGTCCCTGGACGATCCGGCAATATGCGGGCTTCTCGACCGCCGAGGAATCGAACGCCTTTTACCGCCGCAACCTGGCGGCGGGGCAGAAGGGGCTGTCGGTCGCCTTCGATCTGGCGACGCACCGGGGCTATGACAGCGACCACCCGCGCGTAACCGGCGATGTCGGCAAGGCGGGCGTCGCGATCGACACGGTCGAGGATATGAAGATCCTGTTCGACGGCATTCCGCTGGATGCCATGTCGGTCAGCATGACGATGAACGGCGCGGTGATCCCGGTACTGGCCTTCTTCATCGTCGCGGCCGAGGAACAGGGCGTTCACCGCTCCAAGCTGGAAGGGACCATCCAGAACGACATCCTCAAGGAGTTCATAAAAAAAAAAAAAAAAAAAAAAAAAAAAAAAAAAAAAAAAAAAAAAAAAAAAAAAAAAAAAA
>NZ_JBNNOB010000242.1:0-2453 GCF_050274375.1 Sphingomonas sp. NPDC019816 | reverse complement strand
GGCTGGACAATGTCAGCGTCAAGCTGGGCGAGGCGGCCGATCCCAAGCTGCCGCCCAACAGCTTCGACCGGGTGCTGATGGTGCACATGTACCATGAGATCGGCCAGCCCTATGAGTTTCTGTGGCGGCTGTTTCCCGCGCTGAAGCCCGACGGGCTGGTCGTGGTGGTCGACGCCAACCGCGCGACGCGCGCGCACGGCACGCCGCCCGCGCTGCTGAAATGCGAGTTCGAGGCGGTCGGCTTCACCCAGGTGTCGATCGAGAGCATGCCCTCGGCGGGCGGCTATCTGGCGACCTTCCGCGCGACCGGTCCCCGGCCCGAACCGGGTGCGATCCGGCCGTGCCGGATGAAGGCCAATTGAGTCGCCGCCACGGCGACACATTTGCAACCTGACAGCTTTGTCATGCATTGATCGGGTATCGGCCCCGAGCAGGGCCGACACGCCACCGATCAGCATGGGTCGGGGCACCGCACGAAGGAGACGAGGATGAACACGCTTTTGATCGCCGGGCTCGCGCTTGGGGCGGCGGTGGCGTCCGACGGGGCGCTCGAACACCGGGTCCAGCTCGACCATCATTCGGGTCAGGTCGCGGTCCATTACCGCGCCGATGTCGGCGTCACCCACAAGCAGATCGGCGCTGTCGCCACCGGCGGCCGCCCCTCGACGCTGCGTTGTCTGTGGTCGGCCAACATGACCGTCCACCGCGAGGCGCGCGCGACCAACGGCGCGACGCTGACGCGTAGCGCGGCGCATGACAATGTGATCGAAGGCAGCCGTCCGGGCTGGTGCAGCACCAGCCGCCAGGCGATCGCGCAGGAGGTGGCGCAGCGCCACGACGCGCTGCACGACCATTTGCAGGCGGTCGCGCAGGAAGACCATCCGACGCTGCGCGCCGAGATGGACCGCCTGCACCCTGAAACCCGAGAAGGATAAGAAACCCTTTGCGTACCGCGTACCTCGCCGGCCTGTTGCTGGCATCCCTCGCTCTTGCCACCCCCGTCCTGGCGCAGGATCGCCCCGTCATCGGCGTCGAGCTGAACAGCGACGAGAATCGCCGTGGCCTCAGCTGGAGCGAGGGCAAAGTGTCGCCCTCCGCCGACATCTTCGTCACGCGCGGCGTGCTGGAGGCCAGCGGGCGGATCGTCGCGTTGCGCGAGTCGATCCGCCATGGCGGCGCGGGCGCGGTCGGCGACCTCAGCCTCGGGGCCGGCACGATGGTCGGCCCGGTCAGCGTGCGCGGCCGGGTGACCGGTCACCTGTTCGCCGGCGCGGAATTTGATGCCGACTATATCGAGCTGGGTGCCTCCGCCGCCTATACGCTTGGGCCGGTTCAGGTCGATGCGGGCGCCGATTACGCGCCGTCGCAGGTTAATGCGATCGGTGGCGACAATCTCTATCTCCATGCCGGCGCGCGGGCCGGGGTGCCGGGCACGCCCTGGACCCTGCTGGCGGGGATCGGTCATTCCACGGGCAAGACCGTCGATGTCTTCCGCGCCGCACGTCTGCGCCCCGATGGTGACTATACCGACTGGCGGCTGGGTGTGGAGCATGTGACCGGACCGGTAACGCTGGGCCTCGACTATGTCGGGACCGACGTGTCGGAGCGTGAGGCGGCGGTCCTGATGTTGGCCGATGCGCGCCATTCGGGCGACCGCATCGTCGGGCGGGTGCGCTTCAGCTTCTGAGCACGTCGCGTTGAGACGGAATCACCCCCCCCCTGAAGGGGAGGGGCTCGCTTCGGTCGAGGCATCGTCATCACGCCCTAAATCACCCCCATGTCCCGCAGGCTCGCCACGCGATCGCCGGCGAGGATCAGATGGTCGAGAAGCCGCACCTCCAACAGGTCCAGTCCCTGCGCCAGCCGCCGGGTCAGCGCCAGGTCGGCCGCGCTGGGGCGCGGGTCGCCATCGGGATGGTTGTGCGCGATCAGTATCGCCTGCGCCGATAGCAGGATCGCGTCGCACGCGACGCGGGCGACCGGCACCGTCGCCGAGTCGGCATGGCCGATGACGTGGCGCAAGCCCAACAAGCTCCGTTCCCGATCAAGATAGGCGATCGCGACCACCTCCGTCGCCCCCGTTGCCAGCCCGGCGAACAGCCTTTCGGCATCCTGGCGCGTGACGATGCGAGGGACAGGGTGGGGCAGGCGGGACACGACCAGCCCTGCCGCATCGCGCGCGCTGGCGCAGCGCGAGACGCCTCCGCTTGCGACGCGATGGCCGCAGCGCTACGCCCCGGCCATGCGCCAATATCTCGACCTCATGGACCGGGTTCTGACCCAGGGTGTGCAGCAGATGGACCGGACCGGCACCGGCACGCTGTCGGTCTTCGGTCATCAGATGCGTTTCGATCTGGCCAAGGGCTTTCCCGTCCTCACCACCAAGAAGCTGCACCTGCGCTCGATCATCGCCGAGCTGTCGCGGTTCCGGGATCGGAAGAGCACACATCCTA
>NZ_JBNNOB010000241.1:0-2470 GCF_050274375.1 Sphingomonas sp. NPDC019816 | reverse complement strand
CGAACAGAATGCGGTCGCCCGCCTTCACGTCCAGCGGCGTGACCTTGCCGTCTTCGGCCTTCGCACCCGAACCGGCGGCGACGACTTCGCCCTCCTGGGGCTTTTCCTTGGCGGTATCCGGGATGATGATCCCGCCAGCCGTCTTTTCCTCGGCCTCGACGCGACGGACGAGAACGCGGTCGTGCAACGGACGAAAGTTCATTGCCATGTCCCTTTAATCTGGCGTGTTACACTTTTCTGGCACTCACCGGGTGGGAGTGCCAACGCGATGGGATATGTGAACGGGCGTTCAGGCCGTCAACGCCTGCCCCCAAAAAATTTCGACGAAGCGCCCCGCGCGCGGGAACAAAATTCCGCCGCCCCCGTCCGTATTGGCAGGCTAATACGGACCATTGCCCAGCCTTCGCGGCTGGGCTAGCCATGGCGCATGACCGACGCTCGCGCAGACGCTCTTCCGCCCGCCTCCCCGCTCGACCAGGATTTCAGCCGACCGGGGCGCAAAGCCGGCCGGCGCAGCGGATGGCGGCTGGTGCGAGGCGCCTGGCGGCTGCTGGTCGGGATCAAGGATCTGTTGGTCCTGATCGCGATGCTGTTGTTCTTCGGGCTGATCTTCGCCGCGCTCAACGCCCGGCCGGGGACCAAGGCGATCAGCGACGGCGCGCTGCTGCTCAAGCTGGACGGCGCGGTCGTCGAACAGCCCGAGGCGATCGCCCCGCTCGCCATGCTGTCCGGCCGCGCGACCCCGCGCCAGTTCCGCCTGCGCGACGTGGTGCGCGCGATCGACGCGGCGCGCGACGACACGCGGGTCAAGGTGCTGGTGCTCGACCTCGACGCGTTCGGCGGCGCCTATCCGGCGGCGCTTCAGGAGATGGGCGATGCGCTCGCGCGGTTCCGCAAGGGCGGCAAGCCCGTGCTGACCTATGCCACCGCCTATACCGACGGCGCATACCGCCTGGCCGCCAATGCCAGCGAGATCTGGGTCAATCCGCTGGGCGGCACGCTGTTCATGGGGCCGGGTGGCAACCAGCTTTACTACAAGGGGCTGATCGACAAGCTGGGCGTCACCACGCACGTCTATCGCGTCGGCAAATTCAAGTCGTTCGTCGAACCCTATATCCGCGCCGACCAGAGCCCGGACGCGCGCGCCGCGTCGCAGGCGCTGTACGGCACGCTGTTCGCCCAGTGGCGCGAAGCCGTCGCCAAGGCACGGCCCAAGGCGCAGATCGACGCCTTCCTCGCCCAGCCCGATCGGGCCGTGCTGGCGGCGAACGGCAATATCGCCGATGCCAATCTGAAGGCCGGGCTGGTCGACAAGCTGGGCGACCGCATGGCGTTCGGCAAGCGCGTCGCCGAGATCGCGGGGGTGGAGAACGCCAAGCCCGCCGGCAGCTTCCGCACCATCGGCTATGACGCCTGGGTCCGCGCCCATCCCCTGCCGACCGGTGGCGATGCGATCGGCGTGCTGACCATCGCCGGTTCGATCGTCGATGGCGAGGGCGGCCCCGGCACGGCGGCGGGCGAGACCATTTCCAAGGCGCTGCTCGACGGGCTGGCCACCAAGAAGCTGAAGGCGCTGGTCGTGCGCGTCGATTCGCCGGGCGGCTCGGTGCTGGCATCCGAACAGATCCGCCAGGCGATCCTGGAGGCCAAGCGCCAGAAGCTGCCGATCGTCGTCTCGATGGGCGGGCTGGCGGCTTCGGGCGGCTATTGGGTATCGACCCCGGCCGATGTCATCTTCGCCGAGCCGGGTACGATCACGGGGTCGATCGGCATTTTCGGCCTGATCCCCTCGTTCGAGAACACGCTGGCCAAGATCGGCGTGACCAGCGACGGAGTGAAGACGACGCCGCTGACCGGCCAGCCCGACGTGCTGGGCGGCTTCACCCCGATGCTCGACACCATCCTTCAGGCCGGTATCGAGAATGGCTATCGCCAGTTCCTGACGCGTGTCGCCGAGTCGCGCCGCATGACGCCCGAAAAGGTCGATACCATCGCGCAAGGTCGCGTCTGGGACGGCGGCACCGCGCGCCAGATCGGGCTGGTCGACCGCTTCGGCAACCTGTCCGACGCCATCGCCGAGGCCGCGCGCCGCGCCAAGCTGGACCCCGCCAAGGTCCATGCCGAATATCTGGAAAAGAAGCCCGGCTTTGCCGCCGAACTGCTCCAAGGTCTGCAGGATAGCGACGATTCGACGCAGGATGGCGGCGACGTCTTCGCCATCGCCGCCGCCGAACGCCGGGCGGTCGCGGCACGGGCGCTGGGCGATGTCCAGCGGCTGGTGCGCGGCGGCTCGGTCCAGGCGCGCTGCCTGGAATGCGGCGCACTCGGTCCGATGGCGACCGCCGGGGACGAGCGGCTGCTCGACCTGTTGATCGCGCGGTTGGGACTCTGATCTGATCCCCAATCGCCGTTCAGCCTGAGCCCTTCGGCTGGCTGACAAGCCAGCCGCTCAGGATAAACTTTGGCGCGA
>NZ_JBNNOB010000240.1:0-2517 GCF_050274375.1 Sphingomonas sp. NPDC019816 | reverse complement strand
TGTGGATCGGCGTGGAAAAGGGACCCCGGTAGCGGGGTGATCGGCGTCGAAAAGGGACCCCTCATCCCGTTGGTCTAGGCTGTTCGCTTGGCGGTGTGTCAGGCGGCGAGATCGGGATGCTGGTATTGGAGACGGTGTTGAGGATTCGGCGCGAGCACGCGTCGGGGAAGGCCATCAAGGCGATAGCGCGGGACCTGCACCTGTCGCGCAAGGTGGTGCGCAAGGCGATCCGGGCGCCGGAGGCGGACATGGGGTATCGGCGGGAGGTACAGCCGCTGCCGAAGCTGGGGCCATTTCAGGCGCGACTGGATGCGTTGCTGGAGGAAGATGAGGCACGGCCGCGGCGCGAGAAGCTGCGCCTCACGCGCATCCACGACCTGCTGCTGCGCGAGGGGTTCGACGGCTCGTACGACGCGGTGCGGCGTTATGCGGCCCGCTGGCGCCGGGCGCGACGTCGCGATGTGATGAATGCACCGGCGTTCATCCCGCTGCTGTTCCGGCCGGGCGAGGCTTACCAGTTCGACTGGAGCCACGAGGACGTGGAGATTTCGGGCAAGCCGATGCGGGTGAAGGTCGCGCATGTCCGGCTATGCGCGTCGCGGGCAATGTATGTGCGAGCCTATCCCCGCGAGACACAGGAGATGCTGTTCGACGCGCATGCGCGGGCGTTTGCCTTCTTCGGAGGTGTGCCGACGCGCGGCATCTACGACAACATGAAGACGGCGGTGACGAGCGTGTTCACGGGCAAGGAGCGTGTCTTCAACCGGCGCTTCCTGGTCATGGCCAACCATTACATGGTCGAGCCGACCGCCTGCTCGCCGGCGTCGGGCTGGGAGAAAGGTCAGGTCGAGAACCAGGTGCAAACCGCACGCGGCCGCTTCTTCCAGCCACGCCTGCGATTTACCAGCCTCGAGGAGCTGAACGGTTGGCTGGAGGCCGAGTGTCGGCGCTGGGCAGAGTTGCACCAGCATCCCGAGCAGAAGGAACTGACGGTTGCTCAGGCCTGGGCTGCCGAGCGCAGCGTGCTCCAGCCTGTTGTCGCACCCTTCGACGGCTTTCACGAGAGCGAGCATGCGGTAAGCGGCACATGCCTCATCAGCTTCGACCGCAACCGCTACTCCGTTTCTGCCAGCGTGGTGCGACGTGCCGTTCAGGTCCGCGCCTATGCCGACCGCATCGTCGTGCGCTGCGATGGGGAAGTCGTCGCCGACCATCCCCGGTTCTTTGGCCGCGACCGGACCATCTACGACCCGTGGCATTATCTGCCGGTGTTGGCGACCAAGCCGGGCGCCCTGCGGAACGGCGCGCCGTTCCAGGGCTGGGAGCTGCCGCCTGCGCTGGCACGACTGCGGCGCAAGCTTGGCGTCGGTGACGATGCCGACCGGCGGTTCGTGCGGGTGCTGGCCGCGGTGCTCGACGACGGACTCGAGGCGGTGGAAGCGGCCGTGCGCGAAGCATTGCTGGCCGGCGTCGCCAGCGACGACGTCATCGTCAACATCCTGGCCCGCCGGCGCGAACCGCCGCGACCGTTGACTATTGTCACGCCAGAAGACCTGGCGCTGCGCCATCCGCCCCGCGCCGACTGCAACCGCTATGACAGCCTGCGAGGCCTCCATGCAGCGGCATGAGATGATGACGGCCATGACCGAGTTGGGGCTGAAGGGCATGGCCGGCGCTTTCGACGAGGCGGTCACTACCGGTCTCCAGCGCAAGCGCACGACCATGGAGGTCCTGACCGACCTGCTGCGTGCCGAGGCGACGCACCGCCATGCAGCCTCGGTCCGTTACCGGATGTCGGCCGCCAGGTTGCCCGCGGTGAAGGACCTCGACGCCTTCGTCTTCAGCGACACTCCCATCAACGAGGGACTGGTGCGCTCGCTGTACAGCGGCTCGTTTCTTCCGGGCCGACGCAACGTCGTGCTGGTCGGTGGAACGGGTACCGGCAAGACGCATCTCGCCACCGCCATCACTGCCAATGTGGTACGAGCCGGCGCCCGCGGACGCTACTTCAACACAGTGGACCTGGTGAACCGGCTCGAGGAGGAAACGCGCCTTGGCAAGGCCGGCACGCTGGCGGCCCAGCTCTCGCGCCTCGACCTCGTGGTGCTCGACGAGCTTGGCTACCTGCCCTTTGCACGCTCGGGCGGTCAAATGCTCTTCCACCTCGTCAGCAAGCTCTACGAGCAGACCTCCGTCATCGTCACCACGAACCTCGCCTTTGGCGAGTGGCCGACCATCTTTGGCGACCCCAAGATGACCACCGCACTGCTCGACCGTATTACCCACCATTGCGACATCGTCGAAACCGGCAACGACAGCTGGCGCTTCAAACATCGAAGCTGACGCCCAGGACCACCGGCAGAGAACGCTTCGCGCTGGTTGCGCCTCCGGTCGGGCTACGCCCGCCCTACGCCGCAACCAGCGCAAACGGTGCACCCGCCATACCCGTCACGCTGCTCGACGAAGGGGGTCCCTTTTGGACGCCGATAGGGGGTCCTTTTTGCACGCCGATTGACA
>NZ_JBNNOB010000239.1:0-2526 GCF_050274375.1 Sphingomonas sp. NPDC019816 | reverse complement strand
CAGGCTGAGCGAAGTCGAAGCCCACGCGATACGGCCAACCACAAACCCCTTGCCCTGCGCCCCATTCCCGCTACAGCCGCCCGCAGTCAGAGGGCCGGGCGGCCGCGGCCTCGGGTAACCGGGGGCGAGGAAAGTCCGGGCTCCATGGAACAACGGTGCCGGGTAACGCCCGGCGGGGGCGACCCCAGGGACAGTGCCACAGAGAGCAGACGGCCACGGCTTCGGCCAGGTCAGGGTGAAAGGGTGCGGTAAAAGCGCACCGCGGGTCCGGTAACGGAAACGGCATGGCAAACCCCACCGGGAGCAAGACCGAATAGGGATGGCATGGCGCCGCAAGGCGTCGGGGCGCGTTCCCGCCCGCTATCCGGGTTGGTTGCTTGAGGCGATGTGCAAGCATCGTCCTAGAAGAATGGTCGCCCATCCGGCTTTTGCCGGTGGACAGAACCCGGCTTACAGGCCCTCTGGCTTTCCACCCCGAAATGGGGCAGCTTCCTTGCCGCAAGAGCTTGGGAGGGCTTTGGGGTATCATGACATCGACGATTTTCGCGCGCGCCGGTCTGGTCGGACTGGTCGTCGCCACCGGTACGGCCGCCATCGCGCAGCAGGCGGCGACGCCCGCCGCCAAGCCCAGCGCGCAGCAGCAATATGACGCGGCCACCGCGTTGGATCAAGGAACCGACGCCAACGCCGCGCTGGCGGCCTGGACCGCGTTCACCGCGCGGTTCGAACCGGGCACGCGGACCTGGGCGATCGGTACGGTGCGCAAGGGCGGGGCGCTGTACCGTCTGGCGCGCCTGGACGAGGCGGCCAAGACCATCCGCACCGGTCTGGCTGCGCTACCGGCCAAGGATGCGACGCTTTCCGGGGATCGCTTCAACGCGCATGTCATGCTCGGCAAGATCGCGGCGGACTCGCTCGACTATGCCGACGCGACTGCCGAATATGGCAAGGCCGAGGCGGCGGCGACCGATGACGCGACCCGTGTGGCCGCGTTGTTAGCGGGCGCCCGTGTGCAGACCTTCACCGATCCGGCCGCCGCGCTGGCCGCATTGGACCGCGCCGATGCCATCGCCGCCCGGATGAATCTGGGCAAGACGGACCAGGCGGCGCTGGCGCAGGCGCGGCTGCGCTTGTATCTGAACACCGGCCATTTCGCCGAGGCGAACAAGATGGCGCCGCGCGTCGTCAGCCTGTTGGGCGGCCTGACCCTGAGCAAGGTCGATCTGCGCGATGTCGCCGCGCGATCCGATGCGGCGATGGCGGCGCTATTGTCGCATGATGAGGACAAGGCGCGCGAATATATGGCCTATACCGGGGCCGGGCGGTCGGCGAAGGGCAATTTCGTGGCGGCCAGCCTGATGACGCCACCCGAATGTGGCGGCGAGGCGAATTTGAAGCCCGATGACGTCGCCGTCATTCAATTCGGCGTCGGCGACGACGGCACCACCTTCGGCGTGGAGCCCGTTTACTCCTCGGGCGGCGGGGAAAAGGCATTGGCCTTTGCGCGGGCCGTGCGCGGATGGGTGTGGACGCCCGACGATATGAAGACCTTGCCACCGTTCTTCCGCTACAGCGTGCGGCTGGAGATGCGATGCTCGACCTCGTTCGCGCGGCCGTCGATCTGGCAGGAATTCGATGGCGCTTTCGACGATTGGCTGAAGGCCAAGGGCGTCGCGCGGGCGGGATCGGATGTCGCGGCGCGGGGCGGCGGTGGCGCCGTCCTGGATGCGCAGCGTGCCGCCATGAACGCGGCGGCCGGGCAAGCGCCCGCCATGCTCGCGGCGATCGATACGTTGTCGCGCAACCCGGTTGTCGGCATGGAGGAGCGGCAGGCGTTGCTGACCAAGGCCGATACGCTCATCGCGGCGCAGCCTGACATGCCGGCCCTGGCCAAGCTCCGATTCGCCATCGCCACGCGGTCGCTTCGGCGGCGCGAAGTGTGGCGTGACCGGGACTATGCGGCCCTCATGTCGCCGCTGCTGACCGAAAAGCCCTATGTCGATGACGTCCAGGCACGCAACGCGCTGCGCCTGGTCATCGCCGATGCCATACCCTGGAAGGACAGCGATCCCTATCTTCAACAGGTGGTGGACGACGCCGCGCTGCCGGCGCGCGATCCGCTCAAGGTCGGCGCGCTGATCCGGCTGGCCTCGATCGCACAGCGGCGCGGCAACAGCGAACTGGCGCGTCAGACTTTCGAGAAGACCGGGCTTGCCGCCTCGCAATGCGCCACGCTCGATGCAAAGCCCAAGCCGGTGTTCCTGAACAACGGTTCGTCCTCCTTCCCCCAGGAGGCGCAGCGCTGGGGGTTCGAGGGCTGGGTGAGGAACCAGTACGATATCGACGCCGCCGGCCGCGCGCAGAATATCCGCACCCTCGTCAGCTATCCGCCCTTCATCTTCTCGACCGCGTCGGAAAAGATGATGCAGGGTGCCCGCTTCGACAAAAGCTATCGTCCCGACGGCGGGCTGGGCTGCGGCGCGAGCGTCACCGGCGTGTGCTTCCAGCTGCCGGGCTGAGACCGGC
>NZ_JBNNOB010000238.1:0-2529 GCF_050274375.1 Sphingomonas sp. NPDC019816 | reverse complement strand
GTCGCTTGCGCGGCGGCGAGGTCGGCCTTGGCCTGCTGATAATCCTTCAGCGCGCCACCGGCGGTCTCATAGATTTGCTGCTGGCGATCGGCATTGCGCTGCGCCGCGACCAGCTGCGCCTGCGCGTTCTGATAGGCGGCGCGCGCCGAGAACAGGCCGGCGCGCGCGTCGACGAAGTCGGTCGTCTTGATCATCAGCAGCGGCTGGCCTTGGCGCACCACCTGACCCGCCTCGGCCAGCACGCGCACGACCTGGCCGGCATAGGGCATCAGCACGGGGGTCGAACGGGTGGCATCGGCGGTGATCGCGCCGGTCGCCGTCGTCTGATCGCCCGACGCGCCGAGCCCGACGCGCATCGTCGGCATCGCCGCCAGCTGCGCCCTGGACAGTCGCAGCGTCCCCGGCGGCGGCGGGACGGGCGGCGCTTCCTCCTTGTGGGTCAGCTTGCCGATCAGCGTGATCAGCAGCAGCACGCCGACCAGTACGGCGGCGGCGATCGCGACCCAGCGCCATTGCTGCGCGGAGGACAGGCGACGGGTTTCGGGTAGCGTTTCGTCGGCGGGGCTGGCGTGCATCGGCTTCTTTCGGCGCGAAGGACTGAAAATTCGCGCCGGGCGATAGGGCCAGTGCCCTGACGGACCGCTTACGGAAAACTGACGAGGCTTTCATCTTGGCCGGGGTCGCACGGCCAAGATGCCGCCGGCGATCGACCGGCCGGGTTCCCGAAACGCCGCCTCTCCAAGGGGTTGGCACGCATGACCGGCACGTCATGCATGGGGAACCAAGTCATGCATTTCATCGTTAAAATGCAACGGTTCGCCAAGAAAAACGAAAGGGGCAATCCATGGCCACGCATATGCCGCCGCCGCGCATCTCCGATCTGCCGCGTGAGGAGCGTCTGGATGCCCTTTATCGCCGGGCGGCGGACGAACGGGCGCGCTACATGGCGATGCGTGAACGCCGGCCCGGCCTTCTGGACCGTTTTCTTCAGCTTTTCTGATCCTTGTCGCCCGCCAAGATAGTGGGCGGGTATTCAGGCGCGGCGCAGCCCGCGCCGCCGACGGCGTGGCGCGACCGGGCGGGGCCGCGCGGGCCGCGAACGGCTGCGCCGATCGAGCCGCAGATCGCTATGCCCGACCGCGACCATGACGATCAGCAGGGACGACAACGCCGATACCGTCAGCCAAATCTCCACCAACGCTCCGGCCATTCCATTCCCCGATCATGAACGGCGCCAACGCCCGATCGACGGATCCGATCCGGTCTTTTTTTGGCGTGACGTGGTGGCCGTCCATCCGCCCCGCTGTTTCGTTGCGACATCGCGCTTCGCCGCGAAACCGGTATAGATGGATGGCATGATCCGATCCGATCGACGTTCTTGGCCGCTCGCGATCGGCCTTTCGATGCTGGCGGGCTATGTCGATGCCATCGGCTTTCAGCAATTGGGCGGCTATTTCGTATCCTTCATGAGCGGCAATGGCACGATGCTCGCACTGGGGCTGGCGACACGCGACCGCGCGGTCCACGGCGTTGCGATGCTGGCCGCCTTGCTGGTACTGTTCGTCGCCGGGGTAATGGCGGGCACGCTGGTCCGTCTGCTCATGCCGCGTGGCGGTCAATCGGCGGTGCTGGCGGGCGTGGCGGCTCTGCTGGCGCTCGCGGCGGCGGTCGGCGGCCGGGCGGCCCTGTCGATGGCGGCAGCGATGGGCGCGGCCAATGCGACCTTCGAGCGGGACGGCGAGGTGAGCATCGGCGTCACCTATATGACCGGCACGCTGGTCAAGATCGGCCAGCATCTGGCGCGGATGCTGACGGGGCGGACGCGCTGGGCCTGGCTGCCCTATCTGCTGTTGTGGATCGGCTTCGTCGCGGGTGCGAGCCTGGGGGCGTTGGGTTTCGCGCTCTGGCATCTGGCGGCGCTATGGGGCGGCGTGGCGGGAGCAATGGTAGCGGCGCTGGTCGCCTGGCACTTGTCGCGCGTCGACTGACGCAAGGGTGGGGGGCTTTGTCGGCTTTTTGGCCGACCCCGCTTGGATTTCACGAGCGAGCAATATAATTACAAGGTTCAGAGTCGGGCACCAGACCCGCGACAGGAGAGAATATGCGCGTGATCGATCACTTGGTCGCTGGCGGACAGACCGCGACCGACGCCGCCACCAGGGCCGAGGGCCGTCAGGGCGACGTCTTCGACCCCAATAGCGGCCAGGTGCAGGCCCGCGTAATGCTGGGCGATGCCGCGCTGCTCGAACGCGCCGTCGCCGCCGCGCAGGCCGCGCAACCCGGCTGGGCCGCGACCAATCCGCAGCGCCGGGCACGCGTGATGTTCCGGTTCAAGGAACTGGTCGAGCAGAATATGGACGCGCTGGCGCATCTGCTTTCCTCCGAACATGGCAAGGTGATCGCCGATGCCAAGGGCGATATCCAGCGCGGGCTGGAGGTGATCGAGTTCGCCTGCGGCATCCCCCACGCGCTGAAGGGCGAATATACGCAAGGCGCGGGGCCCGGCATCGACGTCTATTCGATGCGGAT
>NZ_JBNNOB010000237.1:0-2555 GCF_050274375.1 Sphingomonas sp. NPDC019816 | reverse complement strand
AGGCGGACCGGATGCTCGACATGGGGTTCATCCCCGATATCGAGGAAATTTGCACCAAGCTGCCCAAGCAGCGCCAGACGCTTCTCTTCTCCGCGACCATGCCGCCGCCGATCAAGAAGCTGGCCGACAAGTTCCTGGAAAACCCCAAGACGATCGAGGTCGCGCGTCCCGCCTCGACCAACATCAACATCGCCCAGTTCGTGGTGCCGGTCGCGGCCCAGTCGTTCGAGAAGCGCAAGCGCCTGCGCCAGCTCCTCAAGCAGGAGGAGGTTCGCACCGCGATCATCTTCTGCAACCGCAAGACGACGGTGCGCGAGCTCAACAAGTCGTTGAAGCAGCACGGCTTCCGCTCGGGCGAGATCCATGGCGACATGGAACAGCCGCAGCGCCTGGCCGAGCTGGACCTGTTCAAGCGCGGCGAGATCAACATCCTGGTCGCCTCCGACGTCGCCGCGCGCGGGCTGGACATCAAGGGCGTCAGCCATGTGTTCAACTTCGACGCGCCTTGGCACCCGGACGATTATGTCCACCGCATCGGCCGTACCGGTCGCGGCGGTGCGACCGGCGTCGCCTATACCTTCGTCGCGCCCGATGACGCCGAGAATCTCGAGAATATCGAGAAGCTGACCGGCCAGAAGATCGACCGGCTCGAACTGCCCGCCGTCGCCGAGGAGGAACGCCCCGGCCGCCGTCGTCGCGAACGCGCGCCGCGCGCGGAGGCGGTCGAGACGGTCGCACCGAGCGAAGCGGAGGTGGAGGCACAGCCCGCGCGTGCGCTGCGCCCGCGCCAGGACGAGCCGCGTTTCGAGGCACCGCGCGACGAACCGCGTGGCGGCGACCGCCGTCGCGACCGTCGCCGTCCGAACGCCGGCGAGGCACCGGACGATGGCGGCTGGAACGGCCCGATCCCGGACTTCCTCAAGGTCACGCTGACCGTCTGAGGCCCCATGTCGCTCGACATCATCAGCTTCGTCGAACCCCAGTCGCCGAGCATCGCCAGCCCCTGCGTCAATGTCTGCACCATGGACAAGGCGACGGGCTGGTGCCTGGGTTGCGCCCGCACGATCCGCGAGATTTCCAACTGGAGCGCCAAGCCCGCCGAGGAACGCCGCACGATCCTGGCCGCGCTGCCCACGCGCAAGGCGGAGTTGGCGGCGCGCAAGGGTTGAGGGCTTAACCTCCGCTTCCCTTACCCCAGCCTCCGTTCCGCCTGAGCGAAGGCGAAGGCCAAGGGAAACCATATCCGCCGGACACCAAGCCTAGCCTCGCATGCAGGGCGTGGCCTTCGACTGCGCTCAGGCCGAACGGAGGTTGGGATACTTACCGCCCCACGAACCGCCCCGGCCGCCGCTCGGTGACCGCGCGTACCCCTTCGGCGAAGTCCTCGGTCTGCATCAGCACCGCCTGCTCGGCCAGTTCGTGATCGGTCGCGGCCTCGACCAGCGCGCGCAGGTCGCCGCGCAGGGTAGCCCGCGTGGACGCGACCGCCAGCGGCGCCCCCGCCGCGATCTCCTGCGCCAGCGCCATCGCGGTGGCGTACAGCGACTCCGCTGGGGCCAACTGGTCGACCAGTCCCCAGCGCTCCGCCTCCTCGCCGCGTATGCGCCGGCCGGTCAGCAGCATCAGCGCGGCCCGCTGCCGCCCGATCACCCGTTCCAGCACCGCCGAAATGCCGAACCCGGGATGCAGCCCCAGCTGCACGAAGTTGGCGACGAACCGCGCTTCGGGCGCTGCGATGCGGAAATCAGCGACCAGCGCCAGGCCAAGCCCCGCCCCCACTGCCGCCCCCTGCACCGCCGCGACCACCGGCGTTCGCACCCCGAACAGCCGCGCGGCCGCCACATAGAAGGGGCTGCGCGCGCCGGGCGGCAGGGGGTCCGCCACCGGATTGGCATGGACCAGATCGGCACCCGCGCAAAACACTCGTCCTTCCGATTGCAACAGGATCGCGCGTACCGCCGGATCGGCATCCGCCGAATCGAACGCATCGCCCAATTCGGAAATGGTTCCCAGCCCCAGATGATTATTTGGCGGATTCCGTAACGTAATTACGGAAACGGCGCCGTCGCGTTCCTGTTCTACCGTCATGTATGCCGCTTTGCCGCCATTTCGCGTGCAAGACCAGCGCCATACCCGTTGCTCGAAAGACACAGTGATGACGGTTCGAACGGCGCGCCGCCAACAGATGCTTGAGCCGACGCCATGACCGCGCGTAGATGACCGCCATGTCAGAATGACCGGCCGATCACAGGCTGGCATCGGCATCAGGAGCCGGCGGGCTCCGTGCCCGGAGAGGATGCCGGGCGGCCCGGAGGCGGGCCGCCCCTTCCCCCCCTCGCCGACCCGCCCTTCGCGTCGATGCGCGAAGCCCATCCGGGATGGCACCTGAACACGGGACCGGCGCCGATATCCGCTTGGGGCCGCCGGCATATGGGGAACAACGATGAAGACGATGATGACGGCTGCGCTGCGCGCAACGCTGGCCACTTCCACGATTCTGGGCGCCGCCACCCTGATGGTCGCGCCCGCCGCTGCGCAGACGACGACGGCGCAGG
>NZ_JBNNOB010000236.1:0-2655 GCF_050274375.1 Sphingomonas sp. NPDC019816 | reverse complement strand
CCAGCGCGGCGAAGCCGGCCAGCAGCAGAGTGACCGCACCGACGATGCCCACCAGGTGCAGCACTTCCGGCGCCATCAGGAACAGGCCGTGCGTACGGGCGATCAGATAGACGCCCGCGGTCACCATGGTCGCCGCGTGGATCAGCGCCGACACCGGGGTTGGGCCTTCCATCGCGTCCGGCAGCCAGGTGTGGAGGCCCAGCTGTGCCGACTTGCCCATCGCGCCGACGAACAGCAGCAGGCAAAGCACGGTCATCGTGTCGAAACGATAGCCCAAGAAGCCGATGGTCGAACCCGCCATGCCCGGCGCGGCGGCCAGGATCGCGGGGATCGAGACGGTGCCGAACACCAGGAAAGTGCCGAAGATGCCGAGCATGAAGCCGAGGTCGCCGACGCGGTTGACGACGAACGCCTTGATCGCGGCCGCATTGGCCGATGGCGTGCGGAACCAGAAACCGATCAGCAGGTAGGACGCGAGACCCACGCCTTCCCAGCCGAAGAACATCTGGACCAGATTGTCCGCCGTCACGAGCATCAGCATCGCAAAGGTGAAGAGGCAAAGATAGGCGAAGAAGCGCGGCTGATCCGGCTCCTCGCTCATATAGCCCCAGCTATAGAGGTGGACGAGCGCCGAGACGCTGGTGATGACCACCAGCATGATCGCGGTCAGCGAGTCGACGCGCAGCGCCCAGTCGACCGACATGGTGCCGCTGGTGATCCAGTGGAGCACCGGCGTGACGGTCGCGACATTGGCACCCGACAGATAGCCGATGAAGATCGGCCATGAGAGGGCACAGGACATGAACAGCGCGCCGGTCGTGACGACCTTGGCGGGCACGTTCCCGATGGCCTTGTTGCCGAACCCCGCAATGGCGGCGGCCAGCAACGGCAGGAAGACGATAGCGAGGATCAACCCGATTACCCCTTCATCCGGTTGACATCGTCGACCGCGATGGTGCCGCGGCCACGGAAATAGATGACCAGGATCGCCAGACCGATCGCCGATTCACCGGCGGCCACGGTCAGCACGAACATGGCGAAGACCTGACCCACCAGATCCTGAAGCGCGGCCGAGAAGGCGACGAGGTTCAGGTTCACGGCGAGTAGGATGAGCTCGATCGCCATGAGGATGACGATCAGGTTCTTCCGATTGAGGAAGATACCCAGCACCCCCATGGTGAACAGGATCGCCGCGACGACCAGATAATGGACGAGACCGATCGTCACAGTTCCACCCCCTGCCCGATGGGCTGATTGATGTTGCGGATCGCCTCATGCGGCTGACGCGCATTCTGCTTGGCGATGTTCTGCGGACGGACGCCACCGCGCTTGCGATGCGTAAGCACGATCGCGCCGATCATCGCGACGAGCAGGACCAGGCCCGCACCCTCGAAGATGAACAGGTAGCGCGTGTACAGCAGGTTGCCGATCGCCTGGATGTTGGACACCTCGGGCGCGATCGGGGCCGCACGGGCCGCCAGCTGCACGCCGCCGACGCTCCACGCCTGGAACGCGATGATAACCTCGGCCAGCAGCGCGACGGCGAGTGCCAGGCCCAGCGGCAGATAGCGCGCGAAACCCGCCCGCATCGCCGCGACCTCGATATCGAGCATCATGACGACGAAGAGGAACAACACCGCGACCGCGCCCACATAGACGATGACGAGCAGCATCGCGATGAACTCGGCCCCGCACAGCACCATGAGGCCCGCGGCGTTGAAGAACGCCAGGATCAGCCACATGACCGAGTGCACCGGATTGCGCGACGCGATCGTGAGCCCTGCGGACACGATCACCACGGTCGCGAAAATATAGAAGGCGATAGCCTGTATCACTGCCTGTCAGGCCCCTTTTCTGTCCGTTCCGAACCGTTGGTCGCGGGCTTTAACGGTACGGCGCATCGGCGGCAAGGTTCGCCGCGATCGCGCTTTCCCAGCGGTCACCGTTATCGAGCAACTTCGACTTGTCGTAGATCAGCTCTTCGCGGGTCTCGGTCGAAAATTCGAAGTTCGGACCCTCGACGATGGCGTCCACGGGGCAGGCCTCCTGGCACAGCCCGCAATAGATGCACTTGGTCATGTCGATATCGTAGCGCGTCGTGCGGCGGCTGCCGTCGTCGCGGGGTTCCGCCTCGATCGTGATCGCCTGCGCAGGGCAGATCGCCTCGCACAGCTTGCACGCGATGCACCGCTCCTCACCATTGGGATAGCGACGCAGCGCGTGCTCACCCCGGAAGCGTGGGCTGATCGGGTTCTTCTCGTACGGATAGTTGATCGTCGCCTTCGGCTTGAAGAAGTAGCGAAGGGTCAGCGCATGGCCCTTCACGAACTCCCACAGCGTAAAAGCCTTGACGTACTGAGCGACGCTCATGCCGGAACTCCCACGCGCGCATACATCAGCACGCCAGACACCAAGAATACCCAGAACAGCGACACCGGCAGGAACACCTTCCAGCCCAGCCGCATCAGCTGGTCGTACCGGTAACGCGGTACGGTCGCCTTCACCCAGGAAAAGACGAAGAAGAAGAAGCACATCTTCAGCAGCAGCCAGACGATGCCCGGCACGGCGTAAAGCGGCGCCCAGTCCAGCGGCGGCAGATAGCCACCCCAGAACAGAATCGCGTTCAGCGCGCACATCAGGATGACGTTGGCGTAC
>NZ_JBNNOB010000235.1:0-2668 GCF_050274375.1 Sphingomonas sp. NPDC019816 | reverse complement strand
GCCCAGCATCTGCATGGTACCGCCAACGTTAACCACCACTTCGGTGGTGTATTTTTCCACGCCGGACTGATCGGTCCATTTACGCGTCTGCACACATCGGCGAACGTAAAATCGGAATGCCCCAGCACCGCTGTCATGCGTGGGCTGTCGAGAAAATGGGTGTGGCGCTGGGCGGCCGACAGGACGCCGGCGCCTTCGCGATCGGACTTGCCGAGGTGCCGGTTGGCGGCGCGGGCAGCGAGGCCGCCTTGCGCCTGCATCGCTTCGAGCATGGCAGCGAAGGCTTGCGGCGCAAGGGTGAGGCGATCGCGTAGCGTGGCAAGGGTGCGGGTCGCCGGCGGCTCGCTGGTGACGATCGCGAGGATGATGCCGGCGATTAGCGCCTTGGCTTCCTCGTTCCAGTGCGCCTCGCCGGCTTCGCCGGGGGCGTCATAGACCAGCGCATCGGCCAGCGTCATGCAGTCGTCGGCGAGATCGAGGCCAGCAGGGTCGATGCGATCGAGCGGGTTGAAGGCCGCGCCGGGAAGGCCCGTCACCCCGAACGGATCGAGGACATGGACCGGGCCGAAGTTGCCGCGATGGCGGGCGGTGATGCGGGCATTTTCGCCCTTGGGGTCGATGCAGACGACCGGGCCGGCATAGTCGAGCAGATTGGGGATGATCGTGCCCACGCCCTTGCCGGTGCGCGTCGGCGCGATCGTCAGCAGATGGGCTGGACCGGCATAGCGCAGCGGCCTGCCCGTCTTGCGATCGCGGCCGATCAGCAGGCCGCTATCACCGGCATAGGCGCGGTTTTCGGCGTCGGTGGCGAAGCGGGCCGAGCCGTGGGTGTCGTCGGCGGCAGGGCCGCCATAAGCAAGGATCAGGGGCTGGAAGAGCGCGCGCAGGCCAATGAGGATGACGACGATCACCGTCAGCATCATGATGATTTGATAGAGGTTGGAATCATGCGGGAGGCCGAGCAGTTTGCCCAGGATGAGCGGCATCCCAAGGCCCAGCACGATGCCGGCGGCCAGAAACAGGATCAGGACGGCGAACAGATGGCGGATCAGCCGGATTGGGCTGACCACCAGCGCGGTGATCGCCCATATGGGATTCTGGCGCGCGATGCGGGACAGGTTGCGGATCGCGCGGCCGAGCTGGCGGAACCACTCCATCGTCAACTCGCCTGGAACATGGTCATGCGGATGATGCCGGGGGTGGATTGGATTTCGGCTTCGATCGCCGAGACCTCCTCCATCTTGTCGCTGGGCCAGTCCCGTGAGACGCTGACGCCGCCCTGATCGGTTTCGATTTCGATTAGCCGGGTTTGCGGCGAGAGATCGAGCAGGCGCACAAGCCGGTCGCAAAGATCGGGCGAGATCCGATGTACGCCTGACCCGACCATCAGGAGCTGCCATGAGCGGGGAACGCGGTCAGTCATCTACCCTCCACATCCGTGCGCGCACAAAGCGCACTCTTTCAGCAACCGGGGCGAGAGGCAGGGACACAAGCTCATAGCCGAGATCGGCATAGACCGTGACCATCGCCTCATAGGTCGCTTGCGCCTCTGCAAAATCCTGCTTCCTCTCCGTGTCCTGCCCGAAAATCTCGCGCCAGGGCGGGGCGATGAATACCCGGCGCTGGTAGCGGAACATCTCGGCCGCGCGCTCGACATGGGAAGGAACGGGCAAGCCGCACAGGCGCAGATAGCCCGACACATCAGGAACGCCGCGATCGAAGATCACCGGGCCTTTTCGGTCATGCGCTTCATGCCAGGATCGTAATTCCCAGCTCAGCATCAGTTCAGCGAAGGCCCCGCGATCGGCCCATGGCAGGGCGCCGCCGCCAATGGCGATCTGATCGCGAATGATGGCGCGACCGGCTTCGGGCATATGGTGGAAGCCTTGCGCCGCCAGGGCGTCGATCAATGTGGTTTTACCCGAACCGGGACCACCAGTGATGATATGAAAATCGGGCCGGTCAGCCATCGTCAGCTTCCGCGTCGAACGCGCGTTTGCCGCGCCGCTTCCAGAGCGAGAGCGCGTTGCCATCCTCACGCGCCTTCGCGGCAAGTTCGAGCAGCGCGCCGTAGAGGGTGGCGCGATCGTCGTCGGCCAGTTCGACCAGGCCGGCTTTCTGAACCAGGCCGCCCAGCTCTATGAGATGGCGGGTGCGCTCGCGTCGGGCCACGACCCATCCTCTCGTATCGATGCGGCGCGCGGCGGCATCAAGCCTGTGCCTCGCCTGCGCCAGCTTCGCTTCCGCCTTCCGCGCTGCCGCCAGCACGTCGGCCAGTCTTGCGCCCGCGCCCTTGAAAGAAAGCCGCGCCATCGGAGCGCCACGCCTCCCGGTTTCCTTCAGCCTGTGCTTCGGCGACGATATGGAGCAGCGCACCGGCCAACACGTCGGCATCAAGCGTATCGGCCCCGGTGGACGTGACCAGTTCGCCTAGCTGCTGGACCTTCTTCGCCTTGAGCGCGCGGGCCTTGTCGCCCAGCGCCTTCAACTCGGCGTCATAGTCGCGGACCTTGCGCATATTCTCTCCCTCGCGCCCATGATCGGGAGAGGCAGCGTAGCACGATCACGGATGCAGGACAGCGGTTGCGAACAAAAATGCGGCGAAGTCAATCATGCGAACGGCAGAGAGTGTGAGTGCGCGCTTATACGTCGTTGCCGACGTGCGCTA
>NZ_JBNNOB010000234.1:0-2756 GCF_050274375.1 Sphingomonas sp. NPDC019816 | reverse complement strand
CATCTGGTTCAGCGTGAAGCCCAGCAGGTCCATGAACCAGAAGGCCGGGATCGCCGACAGCGGGATGGCGAGCGCCGAGATCACCGTCGCGCGCCAGTCGCGCAGGAAGATGAAGACGACGATGACCGCCAGCACCGCGCCCTCGATCATCGCATGGATGGCGCTTTCATATTGCTGCTCGGTATATTTGACGCTGTTCGAGCGGAGAACGAACTTCACCTCGGGGTTGCGCTTTTCCAGCCCCTTCAGCTTCTCGACCGCGCCGTTGAAGACGCTGACGTCGGAGGCACCCTTGGCGCGCTGGAAGTCGAAGCTGATGACCTGCCGCCCGTCGACCGCCGCCTGCGAACGCTGTTCCGCATACAGGTCGCGCACGGTGGCGATGTCGGCGAGGCGCACGGTGCGGCCGCCACGCACGTTGATCTGGGTCTGACCGAGGTCATAGGCGTTGCGCGCATTGCCCAGCACGCGGACCGCCTGCTCGGTTCCCGCGATCTCGGCGCGGCCACCGGCGGCGTTCAGGTTGGTCATGCGCAACTGCGCGTTGACCTCGCTGGCGGTCAGCCCCTGCGCCTGCAATTTCAGCGGATCGAGGATCACGCGGATCTCACGCGTCACGCCGCCATTGCGGATGACCTTGGAGAGGCCGGGGACCGACAACAGCTCTTTGGTGACGTTGTTGTCGATATACCAGCTGAGCTGTTCGGGCGTCATGTTGGACGCGATCGCCGAATAGCTCGCCAGGTCCTGGTCGGTGGAGTCGACGCGGATCACCTGCGGCTCGAGAATACCGTCGGGCAGCATCGAGCGGATTTGGGTGATCGCGTCGCGCGCGTCGCTGACCGCGCGGTCGATCGGCGTGCCGATGTCGAGCTGGACCAGCGTCTGCGACTGCCCCTCGGTCACGGTCGAGGTGATCTGGTCGACGCCCTGAAGGTTCCTGAGCGCGGCCTCGACCCGCTGGGTCACCTGCGTCTCCAGTTCGGTCGGGGCCGCGCCCGGCTGGTTCACGACGACGACGACGATCGGGAAATCGATGTCGGGGTCGTTGTTGACGTCCATCCGCATGAAGCTGACGATCCCCGCCAGCGTCAGCGCGACGAACAGGACGATCGGTGGAACGGGGTTCCGAATCGCCCAGGCGGAGATGTTGCGGAAACTCATGTCACTTGGCCTCCCGGCCCGCGAGGATCGGATGGACCAGCTGGCCCGGTGCCAGGAAGCCGCCCGCCGAACGCACCACCCGCTCGCTGCCGTTCAGGCCCGAGGCGATGGTCACGCCCGCGTCCGACACCTGGCCGATCTTGATGTCGCGGCGTGCGACCTTGTCGTCCGGGCCGACGATATACACGAAGCTGCCCTTGTCGTCGCTCTGGATCGCCGAATCGGGGAGCAGCGGCGCGTTGGCCGTGCCGCCGCGGATCGTCGCTGCCGCGAAACCGCCGGGCCGCAGCGCCGGATCATAGGACAGCGCGATGCGCGCGATGCCCTGGCGCGTCTGCGGGTCGATGACCGGCGACACCTGCCACACCTCGCCCTTGAAACGCTGCTCGCCGCCGACCGGCGTGACCGTGGCGGGCGCGCCGACGCTGAGGCCCACCAGATCGGATTCGGCGAGTTGCGCGCGCAGCTCCATCTGCCCACCCATCGCCATGCGGAACAACACGCCCGAGCCGGAACTGACGATCTGCCCCGGCTCCGCGGCGCGGGTCAGGATCAGGCCGGCGGCGGGCGCGCGGATGTCGAGCCGGCCGTTGCGCGCCTGCGCCTCGCGATAGCTCGCCTGCGCCGCGCGGACGCGGGCGGCGGCGGCATCGCGGGTCGCGGTGCGGCGTTGCAGATCGGCCTTGGAGATGAAGCCACGATCGACCAGCTGGCGCGCGCGGTCGAGTTCGGCCTGTGCGATCTGCTGATCCGACTGCGCCACCGCGACCTGCGCGTTCAGTGCCGAGGCGGTCTGCGTCTGGACCGAGCGGTCGACCGTTGCCAGCACCTGGCCCGCCTTCACCCACTGGCCGGGTTCGACCAGCACGCGGGTGACCATGCCCCCCTCGCCCGCGACGCCCACCGGCATCTCGCGCCGCGCGGCCAGCGTGCCGGTGGCGGAGATCAGCCTGCTGACCGATTGCTGGCCCGGCACAATGACGGTGATGTTGGGCACCTGCGTCCCCGCCCCGGCGGTGGCACCCGCCTCGTGCTTCTTGCCGCCAAGGAAGAACCAGGCCGCCAGCGCCGCCACCAGCAGGACCGCAACGATCGCGATCCAGCGCGACCGCTTTCGGGGCGCCGGCCCCTCAAGCTCCAGATGCTGGCCGCCACCGATCCTGCCCGTCTCGTAATTCATGTTCGCCACCGATCCCCGCTCCGCATCCTCTATGTCGCCCCACCACACAGGATGCGCCACTTTGATGCTGTATTATACAAATACATCACTCTTCTCAAGCGCCTTTGCACAGCGGCAGATCAGGCGGCTCCAAGGTGAATGTGGCGCGTTCATCGCACGTTTTGCCGCATCAAGCCAAAGGCTTGTGCACATCAAGGGAGACAATGATGAACAAGATCCTGCTGACCGCGATGCTGGCGCCGGCGGCCATGCTGCCGGGTGCCGCCATCGCCCAGACCGCGCCTGCCCCGACCACGGTCGAGCCGCTCATCCCCGCCGCGGGCACCATCCTCGACGTATCGGCCGAGGGGCGAACGACGCGCGTGCCCGACCTCGCCACGATCCGGGCCGGCGTGGTGAGCCAGGGCGCGAC
>NZ_JBNNOB010000233.1:0-2850 GCF_050274375.1 Sphingomonas sp. NPDC019816 | reverse complement strand
CCTCCCGCCTGCGGGAGGGGAGTTATCCAAGGAAACGGTTGCCCCTAACCTCTCCCCTCCCGCAGGCGGGAGGGGCCGGGGGAGGGAAAGACGGTTGTTACCGGGCTGGGACGCCACTGAGTCTCACCCCACCCACCCCGCCAACCAATCCGCCACCGCCTGCGGCGTCATCGCCCGCGCATCGGCCAGCGCCGTCTCACGCCCCGCATTGATCAGCTTGTTGGTCTTCGGATCGACGATCAGCACGGCGGGCACCCCGGCCAGCCGGCCCTTCACGCCGTAGGACGCCGGAATATCCATATTCTGGTCGAAGCGGCCGACATCGACCGTCACCACCTCGAAATGCTTGGTGACGAAGCCGCGCATCTGCGGCGTTTCCATCACCCCCGCCAGCAGCCGGCAGTCCAGGCACCAGTTACCGCCCAGATCGATCAGCACCCGCTTGTGCGCCTTGACCGCGCGGGCCCGCGCCGCCGCGATCTGCGCCTTGGCGTCACCGGCATGATAGGGCAGCGGCAATGGCTTGGGCAGCGCCTCGAAACTGGCGATCCCGACGCGCGGCGCGGATACCGGCGCGGCGGCGGGGAGCGTCAGCGACGCCGTCAGCAGGGATAGGGCAAGCAGGCGCGGGATCATGCTGGGTGTTCCTTCCATCAACTGTGCCAATGGAACCCGAAAATCCGCGTCACGCAAGCAAGCGATCGTGCCGCCATCGACAAGTTCCGCTACCGCGCTTGCCAACCCTGCTACAGAGCGGGTTCAATGCGGCATTGCTGCAGGGAGAGGTGTATGATGCGGACGGCTTGGATCGCGGCACTGGGATGTCTGACGGTGGCGGTGGGCCCCGCGCTGGCGCAGACGCCAAGTCCTGAGGACAACCGGGAAATGGCCGCGATGTTCGAGGCGGATCAGGCCATTCGGACCGCGATCGATCCCGCCAAGCTGCCGGACATGACGGCCATTCGACGTATGATCGCCGAAGATGCCGCGCGCCGGACCAGAGCCGAGGCCATGTTGCGCGAAGGCAGCTTGACCACCGCAGAGGATTATTACCGCGCCGCCTTCCTCTTCCAACATGGTTCGAAGCCGGCGGACTATCTGCTGGCGCATTCGCTCGCCATGGCGGCGGTTGCGCGTGGCAAGACCGAGGCGAACTGGATCGCCGCCGCCACGCTCGATCGTTATCTGATGCAGATAGGTCAGCCACAAATCTATGGGACCCAGTACCTTAGGGCCAAGGAGAGCGGCCCGACGATGGACCCGTATGACCGCAGTCTGATCCCCGATAGCTTGCGCACCACACTAGGCGTACCGCTGCAGGCCGAACAATTAAAGAAGCTCGACGCCATGAAGGCGAGCGTCCCGAAACCCTGACACGGGCGATCCGGTTCACCACAATGGCAAAGGGGAGAGCGATCGCCTCGCCCTCCCCTCCATCAACCGTCACAGATAATCAACGTGTCACTCGCCCGCGAACACGCTCTTCAGCTTGGCGAAAAAGCCCTGGCTCTCGGGACATTCGTCACCCGTCTCGGTCTCGCGGAAGAGTTCGAGCAGTTCGCGCTGGCGAGTCGACAGCTTGGTCGGCGTTTCGACCTCGATCTGCACGACCAGGTCGCCGGTGCCGCGCCCTTGCAGCACGGGCATGCCGGCGCCACGCTGGCGAAGCTGCTTGCCCGACTGGATGCCCGCCGGAATCTTGATGTCGTGCGTGCGACCGTCGAGGCCGGGGATCGAGAGCGATCCGCCCAGCGCCGCCGTCGTGAAGCTGATCGGTGCGCGCGCGAACAAGGTCGTGCCCTCACGCTCGAAGATCGCGTGCCGCTTCACATGGAGAAAGATGTAGAGGTCGCCAGCGGGTGCGCCGCGCGCGCCCGCTTCGCCCTCGCCCGTCAGGCGGATACGGGTGCCCTCGTCGACGCCCGCCGGAATGTTCACGGCCAGCGTCTTGGTCTTTTCAACCCGACCGTCGCCGCGACAATCGGTGCACGGATCGGCGATGATTTGCCCTGCGCCCTGACAGACCGGACAGGTCCGCTCGACCACGAAGAAGCCCTGCTGCGCCCGCACCTTGCCGTGGCCACCGCACTGCTGGCAGGTCTTGGCGCTGGTGCCGGGCTTGGCGCCCGTGCCGTCGCAGGTGTCGCACGCGGCCGAGACATCGACGGTGATCTCGGTCTGCTTACCGTGAAACGCCTCTTCCAGCGAGATTTCCATGTCGTAGCGCAGGTCCGCGCCGCGCCGGGGCTGCTGCCGCCCGCCGCCGCGTCCGCCGCCCATGAACTCGCCGAAGACGCTTTCGAAAAGGTCGGAGAAGGCGCCGAAATCCTGACCGCCATGGCCACCGCCGCCGCCCATGCCCTGCTGAAACGCGGCATGGCCATAGCGGTCATAGGCCGCACGCTTCTGGGGATCCTTCAGGCAATCATAGGCTTCGCTGATCGCCTTGAACTTGGCCTCGGAGTCCTTGCAGCCCGCATTGCGGTCCGGGTGGTACTGCATCGCCAGCTTGCGGTAGCGCGACTTGATGGTCGCATCGTCCGCCGTGCGCTCGCATTCGAGCAGTTCATAATAGTCGATCGTCGTGCTCATGCCCGGTCTCGCCCCTGCGCGTGTGGATGGTGCACCCACC
Source organism: Sphingomonas sp. NPDC019816 (assembly GCF_050274375.1). NCBI lineage: Bacteria > Pseudomonadati > Pseudomonadota > Alphaproteobacteria > Sphingomonadales > Sphingomonadaceae > Sphingomonas > Sphingomonas sp. NPDC019816. The sequence goes on along the minus strand of NZ_JBNNOB010000233.1, from coordinate 218 downwards.
GACCGTGCCGTCAGGCCGGACGGAGCGACACCGCCAAGCGCCTCGCCACTTCATGCCCCGAAAGAAAGCCGGGGCGGTATTCAAAACCTCAAAGCCATGGCCCGGCCCATCCGAGGATGGGGCGGGGCGAAAAACTTCCTTTGTGTTGTCTAACTCCGGAAAGTCGGAGTCGACCCCATCGTCCTTCTTTTCCGCCCCCTCATCCACGGCAATCGAAT
>NZ_JBNNOB010000232.1:0-2941 GCF_050274375.1 Sphingomonas sp. NPDC019816 | reverse complement strand
TCAGCTGAACCGGGTTCACCCCCCAGGCCAGCGCACCACCGATCGAGCACCCTGCCAGCCGACAGCCGCAAGCCAGCGAACCGCTCCGCCACCGCGTCTGTCTATCCGCCATACCCGCCCGGCCCCCTAAATCGGGTTTCGCAACGATCCCCGTACCGGGGAGGGGTTGGGGTGGGGCGTCGCCGCGAATTGCGGGTCTGTAAAAGCGCCCTACCCCCGGCCCGGCATGGCCGACCTGCCACTCCTGAAGGGAAGGGGTGAGTTCCCTGCAAGTCATTCTGCTCCAAGGAGTTTGCAACGACTCCCTGCAAGGGGCACCGCGGCGCATCACCGCACATATCCGATCACCCCGCCCGCGCGGATGGTCTGGCCTTCGGTCAGGGTATCGGCCAGACGCATGCCGTTGGGCAGGAAGAGGATGATGGTCGAGCCATGCTCGAACCAGCCCATTTCCTCGCCCTTGCCGACCCGTGCGGTGCAGGGCGTGCGCCCCGGCCCGCGTTCGCGCAGCGTCCGCGCGGTGTCGAGACAATGAAGGCGGATGCTCGCCACCAGGATCGCGGCGACCGGTACGATCAGCAGCGGATGGCCCGAAACCAGCGTCCGCGCCTCGATCACCGCACGTTCGTTGCGGCAGAACAGCCGCTCGACCCGCTTCAACGCGATCGGGTTCACGTTCCAGCAGTCGCCGGACAAATAGGTCACGCCCTCCACCGCGATGTCTGTGGGTGCGTGGAAACGATGATACATGCCCGCCGTCAGTCGTAGCGTGACGAACGATCCGTCACGGAATCGCTCGACCAGTTCGGGATCGGGGATCAGGTCGCCCAGCCGATAGGGAAAGCCCTTCACTTGATAGAGCCGATCATCCTCGATCCGCCCATGCGCGCCGATCAGCGCGTCACAAGGGGAGGCGATCGTGTCGGGATCGCCGTCGAAAGGGCGGGCACCGTCGATCAGCGGGCGGACGAAGCCGTCACGCAGCGACCTGAACCGGGTCGTGCGCGCATCCGACAGGTCGACGCCGGCGAAGAACTTCCACAAGCCCAGGCTGGGCCGCGCGATCAGCGGGTGCTCGATCCGCGCGATCCGTCCGACCAGCTTCGTTGCGAACCGGCGGGGCAGGCGGTTGGTGACGAGGAAATTGACGTCCTCGTTCAGGAAGAACCGCATGATGGGTCCGCGCATTGTCATGCCTCCGTCATGGGTACGCGGTCAAAGGCCGCATGAACCCGATTCTCACTGGCCTGCTGGCCGCTTCCGCCGGTGCGGTCGCCCTGACGAAGGGGCATCGCCGCCTGACCCTGTCGCGCGCCAAGCATCCGGGGCTGGGCGGCCATGTCCGCATGGCCAAGCGCATCGCCGGGCAGATCCCGTTCTACAGCTACGGCGAAGACCGCTTCTTTCGCGTCGACGAAGCGCCCGACACGGTCGTTGCGCAGCGTCGTGCCGGGTTCGAGCGGCTGGGCGCGCTGTTCGCGACGCGATATGCGCGGACGCTGGCGCTGACCCGTGAGACGCGCTCTGGGCTGTCCGACCTGCAATTCACCGGCGCCTATCGCGTGCCGTTCCAGTTTCGCGAGAAGGTGCGCACGACGCTGGCGACGGGTGCCTTCTATCAGCGATCCGAAGGGCCGATCCTGGTCGACCTCGACGGCAATCGGCTGATCGACCTGACCGGCTCTTATGGCGTCAATCTGTTCGGCAATGATTTCTACAAACAGACCATGGCTGAGGGGGCGGCGATGGTCGGGGAACTGGGCGGGGTGCTCGGCTCGTTCCATCCCGTCGTCGCCGACAATGTCCGTCGCCTGACCGCGCTGTCGGGCATGGACGAGGTGTCCTTCCACATGTCGGGCACCGAGGCGGTGATGCAGGCGGTGCGCCTGGCGCGTTACCACACCAAACGTCCGCGTCTGGTGCGGTTCGCGGGGGCCTATCATGGCTGGTGGGGTGATGTGCAGCCGGGCATTGGGAACCCAGTGCCCGCCGACCGCACGCTGACGCTGGCCGACATGTCCGAGCGAACGCTGAAGGTGCTCGCCACGCGCAAGGACATCGCCTGCGTGCTGGTGAACCCGCTCCAGGCGATGCACCCCAATGGCTCGGCGCCCTCGGACGGGCAGCTGGTCGATGGCGGGCGCAGGGCGGGGGCGGACATGGTGGCCTATCGCGATTGGCTGCACCGGCTGGCGGAGACGTGCCGCGCGAACGGCATCGTCCTGATCTTCGACGAGGTGTTCATGGGCTTCCGCTTGGCGAAGGGCGGGATGCCGGAATATTTCGGGGTGACATCCGACCTCATCACCTATGGCAAGACGTTGGGCGGCGGCCTGCCAGTCGGCGTCCTGTGCGGCCCCGCCCATCTGATGAAGCGCTGGCGCGAGGATCGGCCCGTCGACATCTGCTTCGCGCGCGGGACGTTCAACTCGCACCCCATGGTCATGGGGGCGATGAACGCCTTCCTGCGACGGCTGGAGACACCCGAGGTCGCCGCGCTGTACGAAGGGCTGGATGCGCGCTGGGATGCCCGCGCCGCGATGTTCAATGCGCGGATGGCGGCGGCGGGGCTGCCTTTGTCGGTCGCGCATGTCCAGACGATCTGGACCATCCTCTACTCGGTCGCCTCGCCCTATAACTGGATGTTGCAATATTATCTCCGGGCCGAAGGTCTGGCGTTGAGCTGGGTCGGGACCGGGCGGCTGATCTTCAGCCTCGACATCGACGACACCCTGTTCGCCGATATTTGCGACCGCTTCGTTGCAGCGGGACAACAGATGCGTGACGATGGGTGGTGGTGGACCTCCCGGCACGCGCCGCAGGAGTTGAAGGCGGCGAACAAGGCGATCCGGCGGCGGATTTTGAAGGAGTCGCTGGCGGTAAGGTTGGGGCGGGAAGGGGGCTGACCCGCTCCCGCCTTTTCTGCTCCCCCTCCCGCAGG
>NZ_JBNNOB010000231.1:0-2968 GCF_050274375.1 Sphingomonas sp. NPDC019816 | reverse complement strand
GTTTTTAGAGGAGGGCGGTTCTCGCGGAGGGGCCGGGGCCCCTCCCCTCGGTCCCCTCCCGCCGGCGGGAGGGGATGCGCTATTGGTGGAAGACAGTCATCTCCACAAAGCGAGACAGGCGCCCCTCCCGCAGGCGGGAGGGGTTGGGGGAGGGGACCACGCTTTCGATCGATACGATCCACTAGCCCCACTCCCCAACCTCACATCACGCCAGCGAAGCCTTCACCAACCCGCTCGCCTTGCTCATATCCAGCACCGCCGCATGCCGTGCCTTCAGCTCGGCCATCACCCGGCCCATGTCCTTCATCCCAGAAGCCCCGATCTCCGCCTTGATCGCCTCGATGGCGGCCTTGGTCTCGTCCTCGGTCAGCGTCTGGGGCAGGAAGCGCTCGATCACCGCGACCTCGGCCTTCTCCGCATCGGCCAGTTCCTGGCGGCCGCCCTGTTCGTACATGGCGATCGATTCGCGGCGCTGCTTGACCATCTTCTGCAGCACTTCGATCACGACCATGTCGTCATCGGCGGGCGCCTCGCCGGTGCGGAGTTCGATGTCGCGGTTCTTGATGGCGGCCTGGATCAGGCTGATCGCCGCGCGGCTTTCCTTGTCGCCGGCCTTCATGGCGGCCACCTGCGCGGCCTTGATATCGTCGCGAATCATGTTTCGTCCGTCTTGTCTGAAAGGCGGGGAGGATAGCGCACGCGACCAATTCCGTGAACCGGTTGACGCGGCGGCCATCGGGGTCTAGCGGACGCCACTTAGCGACATTGCAGACATTTTAGCAGGAGTGCCCGCCGATCATGGCCGACGCCAAGCCATTCGCCATGCCCGAAAAGCCTGAGGGCGCCACGGGTGTTCTCGTTCTGGCGAACGGAGACGTGTTGTGGGGGCGCGGTTTCGGCGTCGAGGGTGATGCGGTCGGCGAGGTGTGCTTCCACACCGCGATGACCGGCTATCAGGAGATCATGACCGATCCGTCCTTTGCGGGCCAGATCATCACCTTCACCTTCCCGCATATCGGCAATGTCGGCGCGAACCCCGACGATATCGAGGCGGACGCACCGCACGCGCTGGGCATGATCGTCCGCGAGGACCCGACCGCCCCGTCCAACTTCCGCGCGATGGAGAATCTCGCCGGGTGGATGGCGCGGCACAACCGCATCGGCCTGGCGGGCATCGACACCCGCGCGCTGACCCGCCGCATCCGCGCGGCCGGTGCGCCCAGCGGCGTGATCGCGCATTCGGCTTCGGGTGAGTTCGACATCGCCGCGCTCCTCGAAAAGGCTCAGCGATGGCCCGGCCTGGAGGGCATGGACCTTGCCAAGGACGTGTCGACGGAGCTGCATTATGGCTGGGGCGAGACGCGCGAAGGCGGCCTGTGGCGGCTGGGCTTCGGTTATGCCGGCGCGGAGGGCGAGGATCGTCCGCATGTCGTCGCGATCGATTATGGCAGCAAGCACAACATCTTCCGCAACCTGGTTCAGGCGGGTGCAAAGGTGTCGGTGGTCCCCGCCACCGCGTCTTACGAGGATGTGATGGCGCTGAACCCGGACGGCATCTTCCTGTCCAACGGTCCCGGCGATCCGGCGGCGACGGGCGAATATGCGGTGCCGGTGATCCGCCAGCTGCTCGACACGGGCAAGCCGTTGTTCGGTATCTGCCTGGGCCATCAGCTTCTGGGTCTGGCGGTCGGCGCCACGACCACGAAGATGCACCAGGGCCACCGCGGCGCGAACCACCCGGTCAAGCGCCTGTCCGACGGTCTGGTCGAGATCACCAGCATGAACCACGGCTTCGCTGTCGAGCGCGAGACACTGCCCGCTAACGCGCGCGAGACGCATGTGTCGCTGTTCGACGGATCGAATGCGGGGCTTGAGCTGACCGACCGCCCGGCCTTCTCGGTCCAGTACCACCCCGAAGCCTCGCCAGGGCCGCAGGACAGCTTCTATCTGTTCGAGCGGTTCGTGGGGTCGCTTCAGTGAGCGGGAGATCGGTCTGGGGGACTGCAAACAATTATCCCAGAAAAAATGTTATGACGTCGCTATTGTGGCTGACGGCTGTGACATTTCCGCTAGGTGTGGCTGCATTAATGCTTAAACCATGGCCTGGTATATTGGTCTTTGCAATAGGCGTTGTCGCCGTTCTATTTACCTTATGGTATTATAGGCATTGGGCAAAAAGTGAACCCGATCGCCTGCAGAGTGAGGATTATAGAATTCAGCGAGAGTATGTTAGCAAGTTTCCAGAACTGTTGGACATGCCAACTGAGCACTTTCCTCCCAGAGATGCAAAACTTGTCCCTAGGATTGGTAGGGAGGAGTCTCAGTGAATAATTTTTATATCTTGTCATTCGACATAAAGAGACTCAGTGTCCCGTATGATAAGTTTATTGTCTATATTAGTAATAATAAATCAATTGCAGATTGGCATAGCCCGTTTGATGGCTGTGTTGTAATTTTTGCAAAAGATCCGATAGAGATTATATCTAAATCAATTTTTGATTTTCTAGGTAGCTCGTCGCCTTTCTTCCTCGCTGAAATTGCGGAGGGAGATTCGTTTGGAGCTGTGCCGGACGCGATGTGGGAATGGTTTCGCAAGCCCCGATCTGGCGTGAAAATCGAATTAACGATTTCGGACAAATCAACAAAAAAAATTGATGAAAGTGGCGAAATATAATGCCAAAACGCACTGACATCTCCTCCATCCTCGTCATCGGCGCTGGCCCGATCGTCATCGGTCAGGCGTGCGAGTTCGACTATTCGGGCACGCAGGCGATCAAGGCCCTGAAAGAAGAGGGCTATCGCATCGTCCTGGTCAATTCGAACCCGGCGACGATCATGACCGATCCCGAGCTGGCCGACGCGACCTATGTCGAGCCGATCACGCCCGCCGTCGTCGCCAAGATCATCGAGAAGGAGCGCCCCCGCGTGGTATTGCTTACCACTTGCGGCCAGACCGCGCTGAACACCG
>NZ_JBNNOB010000230.1:0-2986 GCF_050274375.1 Sphingomonas sp. NPDC019816 | reverse complement strand
TCGATTCGATCTTGTCACCCATCGCGGCGATGGCGTTCGGCGGCGGGCCGATAAACGCGACGCCCGCCTCGGCACAGGCCTTGGCAAAGCTCTCGCGCTCGGACAGGAAGCCATAGCCGGGATGGATCGCATCCGCGCCGGTCGCCTTGGCGGCGGCGAGGATCAGTTCGGCTTTCAAATAGCTCTCGGCGGCGGGCGCCGGCCCCAGGCGCACCGCTTCGTCGGCCAGCCGGACATGCGGCGCGCTGGCGTCCGCATCGGAATAGACCGCGACCGTCGCGATGCCCATGGCCCTCGCGGTGCGGATCACCCGGCACGCGATTTCCCCGCGATTGGCGATCAGGATTTTTTGGAACACGGGGATACCTCTCCTTTTATGTCGTTGGTCCGTGTCATGCCTGTTCCCCGGCGAAGGCCGGGGTCCAGTTTCTTTATGGCCGGCGGTATGCCATCAATGGTTCACCGCAACTGGGCCCCGGCCTTCGCTGGGGAACAGGGCGGTGACGACAGATCACTCCGCCGCGACCCGCATCGGCTCGGCGCCTTCCATCGGCTTCAGGCCCAGCTTGGCGAACAGCGCGGCGTCGGCATCCTCGCCCGCATTGCCCGCCGTCAGCAGCTTGTCGCCGGTGAAGATCGAGTTCGCGCCCGCCATAAAGCACAAAGCCTGCGTCGCCGCCGACATGCTCTCGCGGCCCGCCGACAGGCGGACCATGCTCATCGGCATGGTGATGCGCGCGACGGCGACGGTGCGGACGAACTCGATATCGTCGATCTGCGCCAACGGCGTGTCGGCGAGCATGTCGCCCAGCACCGTGCCCTTGACCGGGACCAGCGCGTTGACGGGCACGCTCTCGGGATGGCGCGGCAAAGTGGCGAGCGCATGGACGAAGCCCACCCGGTCGCTACGCGCCTCGCCCATGCCGACGATGCCGCCGCAGCACACCGAAATGCCCGCCTCGCGCACGTTGGACAGCGTTTCCAGCCGGTCCTCGAAGCAGCGCGTCGTGATGACGTTGGCGTAGTTTTCGGGGCTCGTGTCGATGTTATGATTGTAGTAATCGAGACCCGCCTCCGCCAGCCGCTGCGCCTGGGGAGCATCGAGCATGCCCAACGTCATGCAGGTCTCCAGCCCCATGGCCTTCACGCCTTCGACCATGGCGACGACCTTGTCCATGTCGCGCTCCTTCGGGCTGCGCCACGCCGCGCCCATGCAGAAACGCTGCGAACCCGCCGCCTTGGCCTCCGCCGCCGCCGCCAGCACCGCGTCGACGTCCATCAGCTTTTCGGCCTTCACGTCGCTCTCGGCCGAGGCACTCTGCGAGCAATATCCGCAATCCTCGGGGCAGCCGCCGGTCTTGATCGAGCAGAGCGTGCACAGCTGCACCTCGTCCGCCGCGTGATGCGCGCGGTGGACCTCGGCGGCACGGAACAGCAGCTCGGTGAAAGGCAGGTCGAACAGTGCGCTGATCTCGGCCCGGGTCCAATCGGTGCGCAGCGCGGTGGTGGTCGTCATTCCGTATCGTCCCGTCATTCGCCCGTCTCGGGCGGCATATTATGGCCCAGCAGCCTCAGCACATCTTCGGCCGCTTTCACAAGATTGGTGCCGGGGCCGAAAATCGCCTGCACCCCGGCATCATAAAGCGCCTGATAGTCCTGTGCGGGAATAACGCCACCCGCGATGACCTTGATATCGGCGCGCCCCGCCTCGCGCAGGTGGCCGATCAGCTCCGGGATCAGCGTCTTGTGGCCCGCCGCGAGGCTGGAGGCACCGACGACATCGACGTCGCGGGCGAGCGCGAGTTGCGCGGCCTCCTCGGGCGTCTGGAAGAGCGCGCCCGGCACCACCTCGAAGCCCAGGTCGCCGAACATGGAGGACACGAGGTTCGCGCCGCGATCATGTCCGTCCTGGCCCATCTTGGCGACGAACAGCCGGGGCTTGCGGCCCAGACGGCGCTCGACCGCCTCGACGCCGCGGATTAGGCGCGCCCAGCGTTCGTCCTCGCCGTAAGCGCCGCCATATACGCCGGATACCGGGGTAGGCTGGGTTCCGTAGCGGCCGAAGGCATCCTCCAGCGCCGCTGAAATCTCGCCCAGGGTCGCCCGCGCGCGCGCCGCCTCGACGGCCAGCGCGAGGAGATTGCTCTCCAGTCCTCCCCCGGCGGGGGAGGTGGCAGCGGCGTCAGCCGCTGACGGAGGGGTGTCCACGCTCGAGAGGGGTGACACCCCTCCGTCATCGCTCTGCGATGCCACCTCCCCTTGCAGGGGAGGATTGTTCGCGGCGTTACGCAGCGCATCGAGTGCCGCCTGACACGCCGCTTCGTCGCGTTCGACCTTTACCCGTGCGATCCGCGCCACCTGGCCGGCGCGCACCGCGTGATTGTCGATGTCGAGGATTTCGACCGGTGCTTCATCCTGAAGCCGGTATTTGTTGACCCCGACGATGACATCCTCGCCGCGATCGACCTTGGCCGCGCGTGCGGCGCTCGCTTCCTCAATCATCGCCTTGGGCCAGCCCGCAGCGACCGCCTTGGCCATGCCGCCTTCGGTCTCGATCCGCTCGATCAGCTCCCACGCGCCGTCGACCAGCGATTGCGTCAGGCTCTCGACATAGTAACTGCCGCCCAGCGGATCGACGACACGTGTCATCCCCGTCTCTTCCTGCAACACGATCTGCGTATTGCGCGCGATGCGGGCGGAGAAGTCGGTGGGCAGCGCGATCGCTTCGTCCAGCGCATTGGTGTGCAGCGACTGGGTGCCACCCAGCATCGCCGCCATCGCCTCGATCGTGGTGCGGATGACGTTGTTATACGGGTCCTGCTCGGTCAGCGACACGCCGCTGGTCTGGCAATGGGTGCGCAGCATCTTGGAGCGCTCGTCCTTCGCGCCCAGCTGCGTCATCGCCCGGTGCCAAAGCACGCGCGAAAAAAAAAAAAAAAAAAAAAAAAAAAAAAAAAAACCAAAAAAACCCCCCCCCCACCCCCCC
>NZ_JBNNOB010000229.1:0-3032 GCF_050274375.1 Sphingomonas sp. NPDC019816 | reverse complement strand
GCCGACGCCCGCCCCGGCCCCCGAGCCGGCTCCGGCACCGGTCGCCGAGGCCCCCGTGCAGGCGGAAGCGCCCGCCGCGCCGACCATCTCGGTACAGCCGCGCATGTTCCGCCCGGTCGAGCGTCCGGTGATCCCGGCGCCCGAACCCAAGGCGGAAGAGGCGCCCAAGGTCGAGGCACCCGCCCCGACTCCGGCACCTGCGCCCGCACCCGCTCCGGTGGCGACCAAGCCTGCGCCCGCTCCGGCCCCCGCGCCGGTGGTGCCGACGCCGCCGATCCTGGGTCGCGATCCCTCGATGCCCGCGCCGCGCCGCTTCTCGCCGGTGCAGCGTCCGGAAATCCCGAAGCCTGCGCCCAAGCCCGCGCCTGCGCCCGCCGCAGCCGCTGCGCCCGCCGCCAGCGCGCCCAGCAACAACACCGCCTCCGCTCCGTCGGGTGGCGCACCGCGTTCGATGCCCTCGGGCCAGCCGACGCCGCGTAACGCGCCTCCGGGCCGTCCGCAGCAGCGCGACCGCAAGGGTGACGAGCGTCGTGGCGGCAAGCTGACCGTCACGCGTGCGCTGAACGAGGACGGCGCCCGCGCCCGATCGCTCGCCGCGCTGAAGCGTGCCCGTGAGAAGGAAAAGCGTGGCTTTGGCGGCCCGCGTGAGCCGCAGGTCAAGCAGGTCCGCGACGTGCAGGTGCCGGAGGCGATCACCGTCCAGGAACTGGCCAACCGTATGGCCGAAAAGGGCGCGGATCTGGTCAAGGCGCTGTTCAAGATGGGCATGCCCGTCACGATGACGCAGACCATCGACCAGGACACGGCCGAGCTGCTGGTGACCGAATTCGGCCACAACATCGTCCGCGTCTCCGACAGCGACATCGATCTGGCGCTCGACACCAGCGAGGATGCGGCCGAGAGCCTGCAGCCCCGCCCGCCGGTCGTGACGATCATGGGTCACGTCGACCATGGCAAGACGAGCTTGCTCGACGCGCTGCGCGGCACCGACGTGGTGCGCGGCGAGGCCGGTGGCATCACCCAGCATATCGGCGCCTATCAGGTCACCCTGAAGGACAAGTCGAAGATCACCTTCCTCGACACGCCGGGCCACGAGGCCTTCACCCAGATGCGCGCACGCGGTGCCGACGTCACGGATATCGTGGTGCTGGTGGTCGCGGCCGATGACGGGCTGATGCCGCAGACGATCGAGGCGATCAACCATACCAAGGCGGCGGGCAAGCCGATGATCGTGGCGATCAACAAGATCGACAAGCACGAGGCCAATGCCCAGCGCGTCCGCGAGCGTCTGCTCGAACATGACGTGCAGGTCGAGGACATGGGCGGTGAGACCCAGGACGTCGAAGTGTCGGCGCTCAAGAAGATCGGTCTGGATACGCTGATCGAGAAGATCCAGCTTCAGGCCGAACTGCTCGAACTGACCGCCAATCCCGATCGCCCTGCCGAGGGCAGCGTGGTCGAGGCCAAGCTGGACAAGGGCCGTGGTCCGGTCGCGACCGTGCTCGTCACGCGCGGCACGCTGAAGGTCGGCGACGTGTTCGTGGTCGGCGCGGAAAGCGGCAAGGTCCGTGCGCTGGTCGACGACAAGGGCCGCCAGGTGAAGCAGGCAGGGCCTGCGATGCCGGTCGAGGTCCTGGGCCTGTCGGGCGTGCCCCAGGCGGGCGATCTGTTGCAGGTCGTCGAGAACGAGGCGCGTGCCCGTGAGGTCGCCGAATACCGCCAGAGCGTGGTGCTCCAGAAGCGCACGACCTCGGCCCCGGCCAGCCTGGAGTCGATGTTCTCGGCGCTGAAGGCGAACCAGGCCAAGGAATATCCGCTGGTCGTGAAGGCGGATACGCAAGGGACGGTCGAGGCGATCGTGGCGTCGATCACCAAGATCCAGTCGGATCTGATCAAGGCGCGCATCCTGCACTCGGGCGTCGGTGGCATCACCGAGTCGGACGTGACGCTGGCGGCGGCTTCGGGCGCGCCGATCATCGGCTTCAACGTCCGTGCGAACGCCAAGGCGCGCGAGATCGCCGAGCGGAACAAGGTGGCGCTCAAGTATTACGACGTCATCTACGACCTGATCGACGAGATCCGCGCGGGCATGGCGGGCGAGCTGGGCCCCGAGGCGTTCGAAACGGTCGTCGGCCGCGCCGAAATCCGCGAGGTCTTCTCGGCGGGCAAGATCGGCAAGGCCGCCGGTCTGCTGGTCACCGAGGGGGTCATCCGCAAGGCGCTCAAGGCACGCATCACGCGCAACGACGTCATCATCTACCAGGGCGAGATCAATTCGCTCCGCCGGTTCAAGGACGATGTCGCCGAGGTTCGCGCCGGTCTGGAATGCGGTGTGACGTTCACGCAGAACTTCACCGACATCAAGGCGGGCGACTATCTCGAGACCTTCGAGGTCGAACTGCGCGAGCGGTCGCTCTGATGCGGGCAGGGTGGTGGGATCGCTCCTGCCGCCCGCCTCTGCCGGACATGATCGCGCCGGAATCGATCGCGGCTGCCTGCCCGGCGGCCGCGATTCCCGTTTGAAGAAGAACTGACATGGTCCAAGCCAAGAATCCCGCCGAACCCTCCGTCCGCCTGCTGCGCGTCGGCGAACAGGTCCGCCACATCCTCTCCGAAATCCTCGCGCGCGGCGACGTGCATGACGAGACGCTGGCCAAGCACATGGTCAGCGTGACCGAAGTCCGCATGTCCCCCGACCTGCGCCACGCGACGGTCTTCGTGAAGCCGCTGCTGGGCAAGGACGAAGAGGTGGTCATCAAGGCGCTGCGCACCAACACCGCGTATCTCCAGCGCGAGGTCGCGCACCGGGTGAAGATGAAATACGCCGCCAAACTGAAGTTCCTGGCGGATGAGAGCTTCGATGAGGGAAGCCATATCGACTCGCTGCTGCGCTCGCCCAAGGTGTCGCAGGACTTGGAGGATGGGGAGGCCGGGGAGGCGTGATCGCTTTCCTGCTTTAGGTCTCTTCCCACCCTCCGTTCAGCCTGAGCGAAGTCGAAGGCCAAGGGATTCAGGTTCGCGCAGAGGCGCAG
>NZ_JBNNOB010000228.1:0-3036 GCF_050274375.1 Sphingomonas sp. NPDC019816 | reverse complement strand
CGCCACGCCTCGCCCGGCGCCGAGCGGTGCGGCGACGCCGGCGCCCGCCACCGGGCCGACTCCGCGCCCGACGCCGGCCGATGCGGTGGGCGCGCTGCTGGACACGCTCGCGACGCCGACCCCGGTGGCGACGCCGACGCCCAGCCCGACGCCGACGATCGATCCACGTACGCTGGCCGAATATGAACTGCCCGCGTCGTCCCGGCGTTCGCTGGCGGTGGTGGGGCCCGCCGGTCCGCGCGAAGGCGCGCTGGGGCCGGATGTCTTCGCCGGGGCCGATGGGCGCGTCGCCGAGGTGTTGATGCGCCGGCTGTCGGCACCCCTGCCGTCGCGCTGGATGTCGATCCTGCTTCGCCGCACCCTGGCGGCGCGGATGGACACGCCGCGCGGCGTGAACGGCGCGGACTTCGCCGCCGAGCGCGCCTGGCTGTTGCTGCGCATGGGGGAGGCGCAAGTGGCACGCGCCGTCGTCCAATCGGTCGATACGGACAATTACACGCCCAAGCTCTATCAGGTGGCGATCAACGCGCTGCTCGCATCCAGCGATCCGGCGGGGCTTTGTCCGCTGGCCGATCGGGGTGCGGCGGTGACGGGTCTTGGCGGCTACCGCGTGGCACAGGCGATGTGCGCCGCGCTGGTCGGCGATGCGTCGCGGGGCAGCGCCCTGCTGCGTCAGGTGCGGCGTCAGCGGATCACCGACGATTTCGACCTGAAGCTCGCCGAGAAGCTGATGGGGTCCGGGGCCAATGGCCGCCGGGCGGTGACGGTCGAATGGGCGGGTGCGGATCGGCTGACCATTTGGCGCTTCGGCCTGTCGACCGCGACGGGCGTCGCCATTCCCGACGATTATATATCCTATGCGGGGCCGCAGGTGCGTGGCTGGCTCGCGACCTCGCCCGCCATCGCCGCGACCGATCGCGCGGCGGTGGTCGACAGGGCGGCGAGCCTCGGCGTGCTGTCCAATGCGGCGCTGGTGGATTTCTACGCCGCGCTGGCCGATAATGACGACGTCAGCCGTGCCCAGTCGGCGATCGCCAACGATCTGGCCAATGCCTATGGCGGCAACGACCAGACCGCGCGCCTGAGTGCGATCCGTTCGCTCTGGGGCAGCGGGGAGCGCACGCCCTATGGCCGCCTGATCCTTACCGCGCGGGCGGCGGCGCGGCTGCCTGTGATCTGGGACCGTGAGGAGGCCGACCGCCTCGTCGCGTCGATGCTGTCGGCCGGGCTGGATCGCAGCGCGGCACGCTGGGCGGGCGCGGTCAAGCCGGCGAGCGACGGCTGGGCGATGATCACCCTGTCCGACCCGGATCACCAGAGCGGCGTCGGCTATGACGTCATCACGAACTATGCCGGATCGGGCGACGCCAAGCACAAGCAGCAGCTGTTCTTCGCCGGCATGGCGGGACTGGGCCGGTTGTCGCAGGCGGATACCGAACGGGGCGCCGAGGCGCTCGATGTGCGGATCGGACAGCGCAACGCCTGGACCGAGGCGATGGACGAGGCGGTGGCCGATGGCCGGACCGGCATGGTCGTCCTGCTGTGCGCGGTGGGGATGCAGACCGGCGACTGGCGCGGCGTACCGCCCCAGGCGCTCTATCGCATCGTCGATGCGTTGCGCTCGGTCGGGCTGGATGCCGAGGCGCGGATGATCGCGGCGGAGGCGATCGCGCGGGCATGACCGCCGGCGACCGTGCGCTTGTCGACCGCTTTCTGGAGATGATGGCGGCGGAGGCGGGGGCGGCGGCGAACACCATCGCCGCCTATCGCTCCGACCTGACGCTGGCCGGCGAGGCGATGGGCGCGCTGGCCGAGGCGGACGAGGCGGCCCTGCGTGGCCTCGCCGAGGGCTGGGCCAGCCTTGCCACGACGACCGTGGCGCGCAAGGCGGCGGCGCTGCGCCGCTTCTACGCCTTCCTCCACGAGGAGGGACTGCGCGCCGACGATCCCGCAAGCGCGCTGCCCCGCCCCGGCCAGCGGCGTTCGCTGCCCAAGGTCCTGAGCCATGCTGATATCGACCGGCTGTTCGCCGCGATCGCCGAGCGGGTCGGCGGGGCGCATCCGGCGCCGCAGCACCTGCGGCTCGCCGCGCTGGTCGAGCTGCTCTACGGTTCGGGGTTGCGCGCCAGCGAGCTGGTCTCGTTGCCGCGCAACGCCATTCATCCCGACCGGCCTTTCCTGATCCTGCGCGGCAAGGGCGGGGCGGAGCGGATGGTGCCGATCTCGGACCGTGCGCGCGCGGCGGTGGCGGCGTGGCGCGCGCATGTGCCCGCCGACAAGGCCTGGCTGTTTCCCGGGGGAAAACGCCATCTGTCGCGAATCCGCCTCTATCAGCTGATCAAGGCGCTGGCCGCCGATGCCGGCATCCCGCCCGATCGGATCAGCCCCCACGTCCTGCGTCACGCCTTCGCCACCCACTTGCTGGGCGGGGGTGCGGATCTGCGCGCGGTGCAGGCGATGCTGGGCCATGCCGACATCGCCACGACCGAAATCTATACCCATGTCGAGGCGACGCGGCTGGTCGAACTGGTCAATACCCGCCACCCGCTCGTTGATTTTCCCGCCAACCGCCCCTAGGCGCTACGCTATTATGTCAACGAGCTTCCTCGATTTCGAGAAACCGATCGCCGAGCTTCAGAGCCGGATCGACGAACTGCGCGACACGACCGCCGATGGTGCGGTGGACATCGGCGCGGAAATCGCCAAACTTCAGGCCAAGTCGGACAAGCTGCTGCGCGATACCTTCGCCAAGCTGACCCCGTGGCAGAAGACCCAGGTCGCCCGCCATCCGCAGCGTCCGCATTTCAAGCACTATGTCGCCGGGCTGTTCGACGAGTTCGTGCCGCTGGCCGGTGACCGTGCCTTTGGCGACGATCAGGCGATCATGGGCGGCTTCGCGCAATTCCGGGGCCAGCGCGTCATGGTGCTGGGCCATGAAAAGGGCGAGGATACCGCCAGCCGGCTGCGTCACAATTTCGGCATGGGCAAGCCCGAGGGCTATCGCAAGGCGATCCGCCTGGTCGAGTTGGCCGACCG
>NZ_JBNNOB010000227.1:0-3049 GCF_050274375.1 Sphingomonas sp. NPDC019816 | reverse complement strand
CAGCCGCCAGATCGCGGACTCGGTCGACATGGTGATCCAGGTCAAGCGCCTGCGCGACGGCAGCCGCCGCGTGACCAACATTACGGAAGTGATCGGGATGGAAGGCCCGGTGATCGTCACGCAGGAGCTGTTCAGCTTCCACTATCTGGACGAAGGCGCGGACGGCAAGATCATCGGCGAGTATCGCTCGGCGGGCCTGCGCCCCTATACGCTGGACAAGGCCAAGCAGTTCGGCTTCGACCAGGCGCTGCTGGAGGCGTGCCTGTAAGCGTCAGAACAGGCGCGGGCGTACCAACTTCTGCCAGAGCAGCGACAGCATGGCATAGACGACGACCGCGACGATGACGGTTCCGCTCGTCTGCAACAGCATCTCGCCGCGACCCGGCGGCGGCGCCAGCGGGTTGCGGCTACCGCCGAACAATCCGAAGGACAAGGTCGCGACCAGCCACCAGTAAATGGCGGTCAGCCCGCTTTCGAGCAGCGCGACGAGGATGCGTTTCATGCAGCCCCCCCGGTGACGAAGGGGATGATGTCGACATAGTCGCGATACGCCCCCCTGCCCCGCTGCGGCTGGTGGTGGTGGGTCAGCAGGAAATAATCGGTGACGATCGATGCCTGCGCCTCGATCCCATAGGACCGGAAGGGGCGGGTCGATCGCGACAGGTCGCCGTAATGGTAATTGCGATTGAACACCGCGCGCAGCTTCACCCACATGCCCTGTTGATATTGCCAGGCATGGGTCAGTTCGTGGATCAGCCAGGCGGCATGGCCGAGCGTCGTCGAGAAGTCGGGCCGATAGCTGGCGGGCGGGAAATACACCTCGCCGTTGGGCGTGATCGCGGTGTCGGACGGCTGGAAGAAATAGGCGCGGCGATTGTGGATCTTCACCCGGTCATGATCGAGCGCGTCGCCGAATATCTGCGTCACGTGGCGCAACTCGCCGGGTGTCAGCGATCGCCTAATGCGTTGGCCCATCCCTGCCTCCTTGTTGCCGGGATAACGTCGATCATGGGATACGGATGCCGGCGCCACCGTCAATTCCTGCCTGCCATGAAAGTGGCAGGAGGGAGGGATGACGGATAGATCGCTCCTCCGGCGGAGAAGCACTACAAATCGTGACACACCACCCTGGCGAAGGCCGGGGTAGTGCTGAAAGCAAGGCGTATTCCTCATCGCTGCTTTTGCAGAGGTGGATGCACACCCCCGATTTCCCGCGCGCGCAGCCTCTGGCTCGGCTAGGCGTTGGGGCGTGATGCGCCGCTTGCTCTATCTGCTCCCCGTCCCCCTGTTGCTGACCGCCGCGATGATAGCACCGCGCGCGGCGGCGCCGACGCCACCGGCCACCGAGGCGGGTGACGCCGGTGAGGATGTGGTCGCGGCCGCCGCGCGCGATCCGGGGGTGGCGACGCTGGCAGCGGATGCCGAGGCGCGCTGGATCCCCTTTCAGCTGACGCCCGGTAACCAGATCCGCTTCGCCATGACCATCGACGGACAAGGTGTCTCGGCGATCCTCGACACCGGGGTCAGCTTCACCTTGTTGTCGCGCGAATCGCCGGTGGCGAAACGCGCGCGCATCCGACCGGGCGGAGAGGCGAGCGCGATCGGCGGCGCGGTGGCGATCGGATGGATGCCGACCCGCACGCTGTCACTCGGCGGCCTGACCCGCAAGGGCGGCGGCGTGGCGGTGGCGTCTTTGCCAGCATTGGCGACCGGCGATGCCAAGCCGGTCGATCTGCTGGTCGGGCGCGATCTGCTGGCGGCGCATGCGCTCGACATCGATTATCAGGCCAAGCGCTTCCGCCTGCTGCCCTCGGGTCGCATGCCGTTCCGGGGCGCGACCGCGCCGCTGACCGTCTCGGCCGAGCGGCGCGTCTATGAAAGCGCCGTGGGCCTGGGCGACACGCGCCTCTCGCCGGTCATCGTCGACACCGGCGACGGATCGGCGTTGACCGTCACCCGTGCCGGCTGGCGGGCGGCCAGGTTGACGTCGCTGCCGACCACCAGCGCAATCGGCTTCGGGCTGGCGGGTCCGTCCGTCAACGACCTGGCGATCGCGCCGACGCTGAAGCTGGGCAGCCTGACCGCGCATGACGTCGAGGTGCGGATCGAACCGGCCAAGGGCTTCAGCGAATCGGTCGGAGTCGCCGGGCGGCTGGGATCGGGCTTCCTGCAACGCTACCGCGTGCTGCTCGATCCCGGCGCCGCGCGGATGGTACTAGCGCCGGGGCCGCATGCCGACGATCCCGCGCTGCGCTCGACCGCTGGACTGTTGATGGGTGTCGGCGGCGACCGGCTGCGCGTGCTGCACGTCATGCGCGGCGGGCCGGCGGACAAGGCCGGCTGGCGCGAAGGCGACGCGATCTGCGCCATCGATGGCCGGCCGATCCCGGCGGATTATGTGGACAGCCCCATGGCCCGCTGGACCGTGGGCAAGCCCGGCACCACGGTCCGCCTGCGCATGTGCGACGGCCAGGAACGCAGCCTCACCCTTGCCCGCTTCTATTGAGGTAAGATGACTTAACGGAAGCGCCCCTTCAGGGGGGGGCGGGGGTAGGGCGCTTCCGCCAGTCCGACGCCTGCGGAGAGGCCCCACCCCAACCCCTCCCCTCAAGGGGATCGTTGCGAAACCCGATTTAGGGGGCCGGACGGGTATGGCGGATAGACAGATGCGGTGGCGGAGCGGTTCGCTGGCTTGCGGCTGTCGGCTGGCAGGGTGCTCGATCGGTGGTGCGCTGGCCTGGGGGGTGAACCCGGTTCAGGTGAGGCGCAGCGCGGTGGTCATGTTGTAGGCCAGGGCAAGCAGAAAGCTGTCGTTGCGGTTCCTGGCCAGCCCCTTGTAGCGTACGCAGTCGAAGCCCCGCCATCGCTTGAGGGTGGCAAAGACGCCCTCGACCTGGGCGCGGATCGGCGCGATCAGGGCATTATATCGCTGCTGCCACCGGGTCAGCCGGGGCCCCCCGCCCCAGCTCTTGTGCATGATCCGCGCCTTGATGCCTTGCGCGCCGAGCCACTGGCGGCGGGCACGTTTGGCATAGGCCTTGTCGGCATA
>NZ_JBNNOB010000226.1:0-3063 GCF_050274375.1 Sphingomonas sp. NPDC019816 | reverse complement strand
CATCAGGATGACGTTGGCGTACTCGCCCAGCCAGAACAGCGCGAACGACATCGAGCTATATTCGGTCTGGTAGCCGGCGACGAGCTCCGACTCCGCTTCGGTCAGGTCGAACGGCGCGCGCTGCGTCTCGGCCAGCGCCGAGATGAAGAACATCACCGCCATCGGAAAGAGCAGCGGGTTAAGGAAGAACCCGTTGACCGGAATCCCCAGCACGCTCTTTTGCGCCTCGACGATCGCGGTCAGGTTGAAGCTGCCCGCCCACATCACGACCGAAATCAGGATGAAGCCGATCGCGACTTCATAGGATACCATCTGCGCGGCGGCACGAAGCGCCGAGTAGAATGGGTATTTCGAGTTCGACGCCCAGCCCGACAGGATCACGCCGTACACGCCCAGCGACGAGGCGGCGAGGACATAGAGCAGGCCGACATTGATGTCAGCGACGACCACGCCCGGCTGGAACGGCACCACTGCCCAGACGATCAGCGCGACCGTGAAGGTGATGATCGGCGCCAGCAGGAACAGCCCGCGATTGGCGGCCGCCGGGACGATGGTTTCCTGCAGGAAGACCTTCAGACCGTCGGCGAAGGACTGGAGCAGACCGAAGGGGCCGACCACGTTCGGACCACGGCGCAGCGCCATCGCCGCCCAGATCTTGCGATCGACATAGATGACCATCGCCACCGCCAGCATCAGCGGCAGCGCGATCGCCAGAATCCCGACCAAAGTCGCGATCGTCCAGGCCCAGCCATAGGGAAGGCCGAGCGTCGAGTTGAAAAACGCGGTCACTCCGCTGCCTCCGCATAGCTCTCACCATGGACCAGTTCGGCCGAGCAGCGCTGCATCGTCGGGCTGGCGCGGCAGACCGCGTTGGTGAGGTAGAAGTCCTTGATCGGATAGCCGTCCATCGTGCCGGACGCGGTCGCGTTCAGCGACGGCGCGGCCCAGTCGAAGGTCACGAGGCCGACCTGGCCCAGCGCCGGAACCTCTGCGGCCATCGCGGCGCGCAGCTCTTCCAGCGTGTCGAACCGCAAGGTCTGGCCCAGCACTTCGGACAGCGCGCGGAAGATCGTCCAGTCGTCGCGCGCATCGCCCGGAGCGAACACCGCACGGTCGCCGCGCTGTACCCGGCCTTCCAGATTGACCCAGGTGCCCGACTTCTCGGCAAAGGTCGCGCCCGGCAGGATGACATCGGCGTGATGTGCACCCTTGTCGCCATGATGGCCGACGAACACCTTGAAGCTCCTGGCGAACTTGGCGAAGTCCACCTCGTCGGCGCCCAGGAAGAAGGCGAGCTTCGGCGCAGCCGAAACTACGTCGGCAATGCCGCCCTTCTGCGCGTAACCGAGCATCAGGCCACCCATGCGCGACGCCGCCATGTGAACGACGTTATAGCCGTTCCAGGCCGAGCCATCCTCCAGCGTCCGCACCAGATTGAACTCGTCGACCAGCTTCAGGCTCGCGCCATGCGCACCCTTCAGCGCACCGCCACCGACGATGACCATCGGACGCACAGCCTTGCCGAACAGCTCGGTCACCGCCTCGGGCAGGTTGCCCAGCACCGACAGGTCGGCACCCAGCCACTCGACCTTGTAGGTCAGGTCGGTTTCGGGGCCGATCGCGAAGACCTTGGCGCCCTTCTTGATCGCCTTGCGGATACGGGTGTTCACCAGCGGCGCTTCCCAGCGCAGATTGGTGCCGATCAGCAGGATCGCATCGGCCTTCTCGACGCCCGCGATGGTCGTGTTGAAGTTGACCGCAGCCAGGCTCGACACGTCATAGTCCATGCCGGTCTGACGGCCTTCAAGCAGGCTCGAACCCATCTTGGCCAGCAGGGCCTTGGCGGCGAACATCGTCTCGCAATCGACCAGATCACCGGCGATCGCGGCGACGCTCGACCCGGCGTTCACGTCACGGATCGCAGCGAAGGCCTCGTCCCACGTGGCGGGCACCAGCTTGCCGTCGCGGCGGATGAACGGACGGTCGAGACGACGACGGACCAGACCGTCAATCGCGTGACGCGTCTTGTCGCTCGCCCACTCCTCGTTCACCTCGTCGTTGATGCGCGGCACACAGCGCAGCACCTGACGACCACGGCTGTCGAGGCGGATGTTGGTGCCGACCGCGTCCATCACGTCGATGGCGAGCGTCTTCTTCAGCTCCCACGGACGCGCCTCAAACGCATAGGGCTTGGACGTCAGCGCGCCCACCGGGCACAGGTCGACGACATTGCCCGACAACTCGCTCGACACGGCCTGTTCGAGGTACGAGGTGATCTGCATATTCTCGCCGCGATATATCGCGCCGATCTCCTCCACGCCCGCGACCTCTTCGGCGAAGCGGACACAACGGGTGCACTGGATGCAGCGGGTCATGACCGTCTTGACGATCGGCCCCATGTACTTCTCAGTGACGGCCCGCTTGTTCTCGTCATAGCGGCTATGGCCCTTGCCATAGGCCATGGACTGGTCCTGCAGGTCGCACTCGCCGCCCTGATCGCAGATCGGGCAATCCAGCGGGTGGTTGATCAGCAGGAATTCCATCACGCCTTCGCGTGCGGCCTTCACCATCGGGGTCGTGGTGAAGATTTCCTGATTGTCCGCCGCCGGAAGCGCGCACGACGCCTGCGGCTTGGGGGGCCCAGGCTTCACCTCAACCAGGCACATGCGGCAATTGCCCGCGATGGACAGCCGCTCATGATAGCAGAAGCGCGGGATTTCCTTGCCCGCAAGCTCGCAGGCCTGCAGCACGGTGGCGCCCTGCGGCACCTCGATCTCGACGCCGTCGACTTTGACCTTAGGCATTATTCGGCAGCTTCCATCATCGGGGCGTTGCCGCCCGTCTCGCCTTTGCGTTCGCGAATGCGGCGTTCCATCTCCGGGCGGAAGTGGCGGATCAGGCCCTGGATCGGCCAGGCCGCCGCGTCGCCCAGCGCGCAGATGGTGTGGCCTTCGACCTGCTTCGTCACTTGGAACAGCGTGTCGATCTCGGACACATCGGCATCGCCGGTGCGCATCCGCTCCATCACGCGCCACATCCAGCCGGTGCCTTCACGGCACGGCG
>NZ_JBNNOB010000225.1:0-3220 GCF_050274375.1 Sphingomonas sp. NPDC019816 | reverse complement strand
CGGACGACTTCCGGGCGCGCTACGCTGCCGGCCAGTAATCCGGGGATAGTAGGAGAGTAACATGACCGATCACACCGAAGACGCCCCCAACGAGATCCTCGCCGCCGCCAAGGAAGCCAAGGACCATGCCGTCGCCGCCGCCGAAGCGACCGCCGCCTCGGTAAAGGACAAGACGCGCAACTGGCCGATGGGCAAGATCGGCCTGGGCGTCGGCATCGGTTCGGCCGCGATCGCCGCCGCCGTGCTGTACGGCACGCGCAACAAGTCCAAGTAATCCGCAAACCATAAAGAGGGTCTTCATGCGCCTTTTCCGTGCCGCGCTTCTGCTCGGCGTCGCCGCCCTTCCCACTCTGGCCGGGGCGCAAGGTGCTCCGCCGCAAACGGCCACGGGAGCACGCACGGAAAGCGTGAAGCCGATCGACTTCACCACGCGTACTTTGCCCAACGGCCTACGCGTCTATGCCATTCGCGATACGACGACGCCCAACGTCTCGGTCCAGGTCTGGTACGATGTCGGGTCGAAGGACGATCCCAAGGGCCGCTCGGGCTTTGCCCACATGTTCGAGCATCTGATGTTCAAGGCGACGAGGAACCTCGTCCCCGAACAGATGGATCGCCTGACCGAGGATGTCGGCGGCTATAACAACGCCTCCACCGCCGACGATTACACCAATTATTTCGAGGTGGTGCCCGCCAACCACTTGCAACGCCTGCTCTTCGCGGAAGCCGACCGTATGGCCTCGCTGGTCGTCGAGCCCAAGAGCTTCGCCAGCGAACGCGACGTGGTGAAGGAGGAATTGCGCCAGCGTACCCTGGCCCAGCCCTATGGCAAGCTGTTCGGCATCTATTACCCCAAGCTCGCCTATTCGGTGCACCCCTATGCGCGGCCGGGCATCGGCAGTCTGGAAGAGCTGGAGTCGGCGTCGATCGACGACGTGCGCGCCTTCCACACCACCTATTATCGGCCCGACAATGCGGTACTGGTGGTGTCGGGCAATTTCGACCCCGCGCAGCTGAACCGCTGGGTCGACCAGTATTTCGCGAACATCAAGCGCCCCACCGCGCCGATCCCGCGCGTGACGGTGCAGGAGCCGGCGCGTACCCAGGCGGTATCGCGCACCGTCTATGAGGCGAACACGCCGCTGCCGGCCGTCCTCATCAGCTATCACGTGCCCCCCGAACGCAGCGCGGACACGCCCGCGCTGATGGTGCTGAACGCGATCCTGTCTGCAGGCGAAAGCTCGCGCCTATATGAGAGCCTGGTCTATCGCGACCAGCTGGCGCAGTCGGCCTCGACCTTCCTCGACACCAAGCAGTCGACCGGCAATTTCGTCGCCTATGCGATGCTGGCCAGCGGCAAGACGGCGGCCGAAGGCGAAGCGGCGTTGAAGCGCGAGATCGCCCGCGTGCGCGACGTGGCCGTCTCCCCTGCCGAACTGGCCGAGGCGAAGAACGAGCTGCTCACCTCCGCGCTCAAGCAGCGCGAGACGGCAGAGGGCAAGGCCAGCCTGATCGCCAACAGCGTGATCGTGAACGGCGATCCCGCCGCCGCCGATCGCCAGATCGCCGCGATCCAGACCGTCACCGCCGCCGATGTGCAGCGGGTGGCGCGCGAATATCTGAAGGATCAGCAGAGCGCGACGATCCGCTACCTGCCGGCCGACGACAAGCCCGCCGGCACCACCGACACGCCGATCACCCTCGCCCCGACGGTACGGGTGGCCGCCCTCACCCCGCCCGCCAATATCGCGGTGGTGACGCCCGCGCCCGAGGGACAGCGCATCCTGCCCCCCGCCCCCGGCGCGCCGATCGCCCCCACCCTGCCGCAGCCGGTCGTCGCCACGCTGTCCAACGGGCTCCGTGTCGTCACGGTCGAGCGGCACGACCTGCCGCTCGTCACCGCCTCGCTGGTGGCGTTAGGCGGGGCCGCGACCGATCCGGCGGGCAAGGCGGGTGCCAGCAGCCTGGCCGCCGACCTGATGACCAAGGGCACGCAGACCCGCTCGGCGACCGAGATCGCGCGCGCGGTCGAAAGCCTGGGCGGCTCGATCGAGAGCAGCGCGTCCGATGACGGCGCCAGCATCGACCTGACCGTGCCCTCGGCGCAGGTCGATACCGCGATGACCATCCTGGCCGATGTCGCCACCCATCCGACCTTCGCCCCCGCCGAGATCGATCGCGCGCGCAGCCAGACGATCGACGGGCTCAACGTCGCGATGAAGAACCCCGCGCAGCTGTCGGGCATGGTCGCCGACCGTGTCGTGTACGGCAATCGGGCCTATGGTCAGGTCAGCACGCCGACCTCACTGAAGGGGCTGACCCGCGCCGACCTGACCGCTGCCTATGCGCGCAGCTGGAAGCCCGGTCAGGCGACGCTGCTGCTGGTGGGTGACGTGACGCCGGCGCAGGCGCGGCAGATCGCCGAGAAGCATCTGGGCAACTGGCGCGCCGCCGGTGCGGCGACCAGCGCCAAGGCCCCCGAGCCGGCCTTCCCCGCCCCGCGTGTCATCGTCGTCGACATGCCCGATGCAGGCCAGGCCGGCGTCGTTGTCGCGCGTCCGGGTATCCGCCGCGCCGACGATCGCTACTACCCGCTGGCGGTCGCCAATACGGTGCTCGGCGGCGGCTTTTCCTCGCGGCTGAATCAGGAAATCCGCATCAAGCGTGGCCTGGCGTACGGCGCGGGCAGCTCAGTGCTGGCCGGCCGCGATGTCGGCCTGATCTCGGCGCGGACCCAGACCAAGAACCCTTCGGCCGCCGAGGTCGTCGGACTGATCGACGCCGAAATGCGCCGGCTGGGCACCGCCCCGGTGCCGCCGGCCGAGTTGGAGACGCGCCAAGCGGTGCTGATCGGCAATTTCGGCCGCACGATCGAGACGACCGATGGCGTGGCCAGCATCCTGGCCGGCTATACGCTGCAAGGCGTGCCGCTCGACGAACTGCGCCGCTACATCCCCCGCGTGCAGGCGGTCGACCCGGCGGCGGTCCAGACGACATCGGCCGCGCTGCTCGACCCCAAGGCCGCCAGCATCATCGTCGTGGGCGATGCCAAGCAATTCCTGCCGGCGGTCCGCCAGACCCATCCCGAGGTCGAGGTGATCCCGGCAGGCCAGGTCGATCTCGACACGCCGAAGCTGCGCTGAGCCTCGGCCGGCCCCGCCCCCCGTTTCGACCGGGGCGGGGCGAGGCCCGCGCCCTACGCGAATTCCTTACCCCCCCT
>NZ_JBNNOB010000224.1:0-3291 GCF_050274375.1 Sphingomonas sp. NPDC019816 | reverse complement strand
GATCGAGCAGGTTCCAGCGGTTGCGCGGCAGGACGCGGGTGCCGGTCTTCGGGCGGCTCTCGACCAGTCCCTTGGCGCTGAGCACCTGCACCGCCTCACGGTACGCGCTGCGCGACACATCGAGCGCTTCGGAAAAGGCGACCTCGCCCGACAGCGTATCACCGGGGCGATATTCGCCCGAAACGATCGCGGCGCCCAGCTTGTGCGCGATCGCGCCGTGCAGGCGGCGGCCGGTGCCGCGCCGCGCCTTCGGGGCGGCTTCGTCAGGCGCCGTCCCCGCGATGGTTTCGGGCGGCGCGTCCCCGTTCGTCATCGTGTCATCCATCGATCATACCTCTCCGCCCCCATCTTTGCGCACAACCTTTAACATTGCCATCACTCCGTCAAATGAATATGTCGGAGTAATATGAAGGAGCTTCCCCAATGACCGATTTCCGTTCGATCGATGCCGCGACCGGCCAGCCCGTGGGTGAACCCTTTGCCGTGCACGGACCGGCCGATGTCGATGCCGCCTGTGCGGCCGCCGAAGAGGCGTTCGACGTCTATCGCGCCACCAGCCGCGAGGAGCGCGCCGTGTTCCTCGACAAGATCGGTGCCGAGATCATGGCCATCGGCGACGAACTGATCGAAGCCGCGATGCGCGAAAGCGGCCTGCCGCGCGCGCGTCTGGAGGGCGAGCGGGGCCGCACCGTCGGCCAGCTGGGCCTGTTCGCCAAGGTGCTGCGCGCCGGGGCCTATCTGCAGGCTCGTATCGACCCCGCCATGCCCGACCGCCAGCCGCTGCCGCGCCCCGATCTGCGTCTGCGCATGGTGCCGCTCGGCCCCGTCGCGGTGTTCGGTGCGTCGAACTTCCCGCTCGCCTTCTCGACCGCCGGTGGCGACACCGCCTCGGCGCTGGCCGCCGGTTGCCCGGTCGTAGTGAAGGGCCATCCCGCCCATCCGCAGACCGGCGCGCTGGTCGCCGCCGCGATCGAACGCGCGGTCGAAGCCTGCGGCCTGCCAAAGGGCGTGTTCAGCCACCTGACCGGCCCCAGCAACGAACTGGGCGCGGCGCTGGTCCGCGACCCGCGCATTGCGGCGGTCGGCTTCACCGGCTCGCGCGCCGGTGGTCTGGCACTGGTCAAGATCGCGCAGGAACGGAGCGTGCCGATCCCCGTCTATGCCGAAATGTCGAGCATCAACCCGGTCGTCCTGATGCCGGAAGCGTTGAAGGCACGCGGCGGCGCACTCGGCACCGCGTTCGTCGGCTCGCTGACCATGGGTGCGGGCCAGTTCTGCACCAATCCGGGCCTGCTGCTCGCCATCGAGGGCGAAGGCCTAGACGCGTTCGTTGAGGCGGCCCGCACCGCGCTGCCCGAAGCGGCGGCGCAGACCATGCTGACGCCGGGCATCCACGCCGCCTATACCAAGGGCATCGAGTCGCTCGCGAGCCATGACAAGGTCGAGACGGTGGCGCAGGGCAAGGTGGGTGAGGGCATCACCGCCGGTCGCGCCGCCTTCTTCCAGACCACGGCAGAAGCCTTCCTCACCGACGAAACGCTCGGCCATGAAGTATTCGGCGCCTCCTCGATCCTGGTCCGCTGCCGCGACGAGGCGGAACTGACCGCCGTGCTCAAGGCCGCCGAGGGTCAGTTGACCGCGACGATCCAGATGGATGAGGGCGATACCGACATGGCCGCACGGCTGGTGCCGGTCCTAGAGCGCAAGGCGGGGCGCATCCTCGCCAATGGCTGGCCGACCGGCGTGGAAGTCGCCCATGCGATGGTTCATGGCGGGCCGTTCCCGTCGACCTCGGACGCGCGCACGACCTCGGTCGGCAGCCTGGCGATCGACCGCTATCTGCGGCCGGTGTCGTACCAGAACCTCTCGGCCGCGCTGCTGCCGCAGGATCTGAAGGACGAAGCCGCGGGCACGCTGCCCCGTCTGGTCGATGGCCAGCCGGGCTGAGGAATGACGGGGCGCGGACCGGATCAGGGTCCGCGCCCCCTTTTTGTTGAAAAGACGTTAGGGGAGGATTTCATGGCTGATCGTCTGTTGCAGCACCGCGCGCCCGATGGCTCGCGTTCGGTCATTCTGGCGCGCGGCGACCAGGCCACGTTCGTGCCGGGCGTCGAGAGCGTCGTCGCGCTTGCCCAGCGCGCGATCGCCGAGGGCCAGTCGCTGCTCGACACCGCGCTGGCCTGTGGTGAGGGTGCTGCGGTCGATCTCGCGGCCGAACTGGCGGCGGGGCATCTGATCGCGCCGATCGACCATGAGGACCCCGCGCATTGCGTGATGACCGGCACCGGCCTGACCCATCTCGGCTCGGCCGAGGGGCGCGACAAGATGCACCGCGAGGCGGCCGCCGCCACGCAGCAGACCGACTCGATGCGCATGTTCCTGGAAGGGGTCGAGGGCGGCAAGCCTGGTGAAGGCCAGGTGGGCCAGCAGCCCGAATGGTTCTACAAGGGCGATGGTTCGCAGCTGGTCGGCCCGGGCGACGCGCTCGAAATGCCTGCCTTCGCGCAGGATGGCGGCGAAGAGCCGGAACTGGCGGGCATCTACCTGATCGGTCCCGACGGTACGCCGCATCGCCTGGGCCTGTGTCTAGCCAACGAGTTTTCGGACCATGTGACCGAGCGTCACAATTATCTGTGGCTCGCCCATTCCAAGCTGCGTCCCGCATCGCTCGGTGCCGAACTGCTGCTGGGCGAAGTCCCCGAGCATATCGAGGGCACCAGCAAGATCGCGCGCGGCGGCCAGACCATCTGGGAAAAGCCGTTCCTGTCGGGCGAGGCGAACATGTCGCACAGCCTGGCGAACCTTGAGCATCACCACTTCAAATACGCGCTGTTCCGTCGTCCGGGCGACGTGCACGTCCACTTCTTCGGCACGGCGACGCTGTCCTTCTCGGACGGCATCCGCACCGAGGAAGGCGATGTGTTCGAGATCGCGGCCGCACCCTTCACCCTGCCGCTCGCCAATCCGCTGAAGCGTAGCGAGGATAAGCCGGTGACGGTCGGGCGTCTCTGATCGCTCGATTCTCTACCGCCGAATGCCCGGGGGCGTCCTTTCCAACCGGGAAGGGCGCCCCTGATGTATCCGGGGCGGTGATTCTCGCCAGTTCGCAGCACCGATTCGAGGAAGGCACGCTCCGGCGGCGATAAGGTTCCGCGAGTTGGCCCCAGCTATCGTAGCGGCAACCCACTGTAATTCGGAGCATTTCCCGAATTTTTACGAAAAAGTGAAAAGGGCTGTTGACGGTTTGGTGTGAGGGCGCCTAGAGGGGTTTCACCGCAGCGGTGGTCCACG
>NZ_JBNNOB010000223.1:0-3354 GCF_050274375.1 Sphingomonas sp. NPDC019816 | reverse complement strand
ATGTCCCAGGCCGAGGCGTGGCAGATCACCTCGCGATCGGCGGGCTTGGTGATCTGCGACCGCTCCCAGAAGGTCTTGGGCAGCGGCGCGAATCCGAGCGAGGAATAGAAGCCCTCGCCCGCCTTCACCATCTTGATCGGATCATAGCCCTTGGCCTTCAGCAGCTCGCCGGTGTCATATCCGACATCGCCCGCCCCCTTGGGCGCGACGACGTCATAGATATTGCCCCATTCCTGCGCCCACATATTACCCAGCAGGTCGGCGCGGATCGGGCCGCTCTTGGCCTGGACCGCATCGCCATACTTCTCGTTCAGCTTCCAGCGGACATAGGTGTGCAGCGCCTTGTACAGCGGCTCCAACTCACCCCAGATCTTGTCGGTCAGCTGCGCGAACTGTTCGGGGCTCATGTCATAGCCCGAACGCCACAGAGCGCCGGCATCGGCATAGCCGAGTTCCTTGGCGCCCTGATTGGCGAGGGTCGTCATCTGAGCATAATCGGCGCGCATCGGCGCACCGACATTGTCGTGCCAGCTGACCCACATTTCCTTCAAGCGAGCGGGATCGCGCTCGCTGCCCATCGCCGCCTCGATGTCCGATCCGTTGATCGGCTTGCCGTTGAGCAGACCCTTGCCCTTGCCATAGGAGGACGACATGCGCGTCGTCAGCATCGACAGCTGCGCCGACGCACCCGGCGTCGTGGGCGCGGGCAACGTGATCCCGCCGCGCAGCAGGTCGAGCTTGCGCTTGGTGTCATAGGACAGACCCGGCAGCGCCTGATAGCGCGCCGCGCCCAGGCCATAGCGGACGGCCAGATCGGTCATCTCCGCGCCCGACGCGGCGGCGAGCGCATCGGTGTCGTCGGTGATATAGGTCGCGTTGACCCAGGCGATCTGTTGCGCGGGGACCGACTTTTCGGCCAGCGTCTTTTCGGCTTCCGCGACAAAGGCGTCGGCCGAGGTGACGGTGGCCGGCGCCTGCCTGGCTGGCGCGGTGGACGACGTGGTGGTCTGGGCATGGGCTGCACCCGCCAGCACGAAGGCGAGCACGGTGCCGGAAACGGCGGAGCGGATCATCATATCCCCCTAAAATCCTGAATTGCCCTCGAAACGGGGCGGATGGCGCGCAGTTGCGGCGCTTTGATGGTCGCCGTCAAGCGCTCAGGAAGTGTGCGATCGCCGCACCCAGTTCGGGCTTGGTCACCGAACCCATATGGTTGCCCGGAATTTCGACATAGCGCCCGCGCGGCAAGGCATCGGCCAACTCGACCGCCGCGCCATTGTCGAAATCGTCGACGCCCGCGACAACCAGCGCGGGCAGGTCGAACCCCTCGATCGCCGAGAGCGGCGTGTCGGCGAAGGTCTGGAGGATATGAAGCAGCGCCACCGGATCGCCGCCGGTCGTCATCAGGAACGCCTCGGCCATCCATTCGGGGCTGCCGCGCTTGTGCTCGCCCAGCCGGGTCAGGATATTGGTGAAGTGATCGACCCGGCGGTCGGTGTGGAGCAGCCCCTCCAGCCCCATGCCGGCGAAGATCGCCTTACCCGGCTCCGCGCCCGTCGCCAGCATCCGCGAGACGGTACGCGCGCCCAGCGAATAGCCGCCCAGATCATAATCGGTCAGCCCCAAATGCGCGATCAGCGCGTGGCCGTCACGGGTCAACGCGTCCTTGGGATAGGCGGCAAGGTCATGCGGCTTGCCGCTTTCGCCATGCGCGCGAAGGTCGGGCATGATCACCCGATAGCCCTTGGCCGCGATGGCGGCGGCATGGCCGTAGCGGATCCAGTTGGTATAGGCGTCGGAGAAATAGCCGTGGACCAGCACCAGGGCGCGCCCCTCCCCCATCTCGCGCCAGGCGATCGGGGTGCCGTCGAAGCTGTCGAAGAAGCGGGTTTCGGGGGCGGTGTTGGCCAAGGGTTCGGTCTCCGGGAGGCAAGCTGTACGTCAGCCTCCTAATCGGAACGTCCCGAATGTGCACGCGATCATCCTGCCCCCGACCTCGGTTCGGGCTGAATGAAGCCGAAGAGCACGCGCACCGCCCGTCATTTGGCTTGAAGACGGAGTTGCGCTAAAAGCCGCCGCGACTGCCGCCAAGAAGCAGACCGCCAAGGAGCGGATGCCGGACCCATGACCCGGACCCTCGATGACCGCAGCGACCGCTTCCACCACCGACGCCCTGCCCAGCCCGATCGGGCGGCCACACAGCCTGCTCGAAGACGCCTATGCGATCTTCATCGGCTGCGCGCTGCTGATCGTGGGGCTGGTGTTCCTGAAAGCGGCGGGGCTGGTGACGGGCGGGATCGCGGGGGTCGCACTGCTGCTGTCCTATCTGATCCCGCTGCCCGCCGGCGTGCTGTTCACGCTGGTCAACATCCCCTTCTTCCTGTTCGCGCACAAGGTCATGGGCGCGCGGTTCGCGGTGAAGACGGTGCTGGTCAATATCGGCATCGGCGCGGCCTCGGCGATCACCCGCGTCTCGGTGCATGTCGACAGCGTCCATCCGGCCTTCGCCGCGCTGGTCGGCGGCACCGTGATCGGCATGGGCATATTGGCGCTGGCGCGGCATCAGGCGGGCGTGGGCGGCACCGGGGTGATCACCATCTGGCTCTATCGCAAGCGCGGCTGGAACATGGGAATGACGCAGGTCGCGCTCGACGTGTTCATCCTGTCGATGGCGATTCCGGTCGTCTCGGGGCCGCAGATGATCTGGTCGGCGATCAGCGCGGCGGCGATCAGCCTGATCCTCTTCGCGTGGCACCGGCCAGGATTGTATATGGGGCGGTAATGAAATCCTCCCCGGCACGGGGAGGTGGCAGGCCAACGGCCTGACGGAGGGGGGCCTCCACGAAGGTCATCCCTTGTGGAAGCCCCCCCTCCACCACCGCTTCGCGGCGGTCCCCCTCCCCGTTGCCGGGGAGGATCGCGTCTCAACCCTTCTTCAGGTGGCGGCGGCCGAGCAGTTCGGCGATCTGCACCGCGTTGAGCGCGGCGCCTTTCCGCAGGTTATCCGACACGCACCACAGCGACAGGCCGTTATCGACCGTCGAGTCCTCGCGCACGCGGCTGATGAAGGTCGCATAGTCGCCGACGCACTCTACGGGCGTAACGTATCCGCCGTCCTCGCGCTTGTCGATCAGCATGACGCCGGGCGCTTCGCGCAGGATGTCCTGCGCTTCCTGGGCCGAGATCTCGTCCTCGAACTCGATGTTCAGCGCCTCGGAATGGCCGACGAAGACGGGCACGCGCACGCAGGTCGCGGTCACCTTGACCTTGGGGTCGAGGATCTTCTTGGTCTCCGCGACCATCTTCCACTCTTCCTTGGTCGAGCCATCGTCGAGGAAGCTGTCGATGTGCGGG
>NZ_JBNNOB010000222.1:0-3394 GCF_050274375.1 Sphingomonas sp. NPDC019816 | reverse complement strand
TCCTCCTCGAATTCCTTCGTGAAACGTCGCTGCTTCGTCATCGAGTTCGCCTTTCACCTCAAGGGAACTCTCCACTTTTCCGGGGCAAGTCCACAGCAAAGGCGCTACCGGCGCGGGCATGGACATTCTCCATGTGTTCCACGTGCCAAGGCTGTCCGAGCGACGCTGGACTCGCTGGGGT
Source organism: Sphingomonas sp. NPDC019816 (assembly GCF_050274375.1). Classification (NCBI taxonomy): domain Bacteria; kingdom Pseudomonadati; phylum Pseudomonadota; class Alphaproteobacteria; order Sphingomonadales; family Sphingomonadaceae; genus Sphingomonas; species Sphingomonas sp. NPDC019816. Next base: position 3,213 of record NZ_JBNNOB010000222.1, on the reverse strand, counting down.
GGTGAGAAAGGCCAGAAGCCTGGCGAGGGCTATGAATACACCATCACCGAGTTTGGCCAGCGCATACGCAGCCTCATTACTCAGGATGTATCCGCATGACCGCCTCCGGTTTCGCGATGAGCGAGAAGCGAGCGCGTCGGTATGACAACGCCGGGTTCAGGATCATCCGCCCCGGCACCCGCGAAGTCGCCACGGAATACTGCGCGGGCGGGCGCTGCGTGCAGATGGCGGGGGAAGGACCTGAGGTGCGGGAACGGTTGAGGGGAGGGAGGGAATGAAAGAGAAGCACGGTCCGCAGTTCAACCCGATCGCTCGCCTCCAGACCAAGGACGGCATTTGCGAATATCTCGGGGGGATCAGCCACACGACATATGACCAGTGGCAGGCAAGGGGGCTTGTGCCTGGCCCGGTCAGTGGCACGACGCGCTATGACGTGAAGCAGCACGATCATGTGCTAGACAAGACCGCTAATCTGACAACGGCGCGCAAAATGAGCCCGCTTGAAGCATGGGAAGCAGAGAATGCGCGTGCGGCTTAAGGGCGTCTATTCTCACAAGAAGGTGCTGAGCGATCACACCGTCAAGCGCTATTACACGCTGCGCGGTGTCGGAGCGATTAAGCCGCTTGCTGGCGATGAGGATGAGCCGTTCCGGCCGGGAACACAGGCTTTCATGCGCGCCTATAACGCGATGATCAACGCCCCAAGCAAGGCGCGCATTGCTGGCACCATGCAGGCCCTGCTCAATGGATACCAGCAATCGCCGGAGTGGAAACGGTTGGCCCCTCGCACGCAGTCTGACTACGTGAAAGCGATCGGCAAGATCGAGACGGCGTTTGGTCACCACCCGATCGAGGTACTGGAAGACCCCAAAATTCGCCCGCGCTTCCTTAAGTGGCGTGACACGATGGCGGAGGCATCCCCGCGCCAAGCCGATGCGGTTTTCGGCGTGCTGCGTATTGTGCTCGAATGGGGTCGTGATCGCGGCCTTGTCTCTCACAATCACGCTCTTCGCCCTAAGAAGGTCTATAGGGCAGACCGCAGCGAACAGCTTTGGCTACCACCTCATATCCAAGCGCTGCGTGCTGTTGCGCCACCCGATATTCTACTGGCGTTCGAACTGGCGCTGGGCACGGGGCAGCGCAAAGGCGATCTGCTAAAGCTGGGGTGGTCTAGCTACAATGGCTCGCGCATCTCTTTTCGGCAGGGCAAGCGCAAGCGACTGGTCGACATGCCGGTGACGCAGGCGCTCAAGGCTACCCTTGATGCCGCTCCGCGCGCTGCAACAACGATCTTGGCGCGCAACGGCAAGCCGTGGGGCTCGGTGAACTTCGACCATCGGTGGCGGGAAGCTGTGCTTGCAGCCGGATTGAACGGCCTACACTTCCATGATCTGCGCGGTACGGCCTGCACTGCATTGGCGGAGGCGGGATGCACGCCATCTGAGATCGCCGCCATGCTCGGCTGGACCGTATCGACAGTCAACCGGATGCTTGATGCCTATCAGGCGATGACCGCTTCGTTGAGCAACAGCGCGGTGGCGAAACTGGAGGCGAAAGCGTCCCAAAATATTCCGCAGAAACACTGATAAACGGGAGTTTTTCGTTGTGGATAAGCCATCCGTTCCGCAGTATAGTCAAGGAATGACAAGGGATCAGGACGGTTTTTGGTACCGTCATACGCAGGTTCGAATCCTGCCGCCCCAGCCAGTCATCTATTTTGCAGTAAAATTAGCGTGTTAGCTGTGACACCCCGCCCTGTGTGGGGCAGGTCTGTGGGGCAGCTTTGATCGGCAGGCGTCGGCAGGCTCGACATCGTTCTGACGTTGGTCAATAATAGATCATGAACATCATCACCAATCTTCTGAACCCTCCGAAGCTTAATGACGTGTTCACGCCGGGCGGACAGCCGTCGGTAACCTACAACGACCGTGCGGAACTTGGGCTCGAGCCAGCGCTGCGGAAAGCGGTCGCTCTAGGCACGACGATTGTGTCCCTTACTGGCGCCACGAAAGCCGGTAAGACAGTGTTATGTCGTAGCGTCATGAGCGCCTACGAGTACGTCTGGATTGATGGCGGACAGGTGAAGTCGGAAGCGGACTTGTGGGCTAAGGTGGTGTCGGAATTACGCCTGCCTTTGGAACTCGAGGAGGCGGAGGGGCGTGAGAATGAAGGAAAGGTGGAGGGCAAGATTGGCGGCGACGCCGGTATTCTAGGAACTGGCGTCAAGTTCGAGTTTTCGGGGGGGGGGGTCGCGGCTGCGGAGCTACGACAGTTCCCGAACTTATCGGCTTGATGGCCCATCTGCGGCTATCGAATACATGCTTACCAACGGCATTGTCCTGATCCTGGATGATTTCCACTATCTTGACGACGAGGCGCGGGTCGGAACGATCAAGTCTCTCAAGGGCGCGGTCTTTCGCGGGCTTAAGGTCATTCTGCTGTCTACGCCCTACCGGGCGTTCGAGGCTATAAAGGCCGAGCCGGAAATTACGGGGCGCTTCAAGCATGTGACCGTATCCGACTGGTCGCGAGAAGACCTTCGGAAGATTGCAGAGGCGGGCTTCGACGCTCTTAACGTAAGCTGCCCCGTAGGATCATAGACGAGTTCGCGAAGGAGGCAGAGGGAAGCCCGCTGCTCATGCAGCAGTTCTGCTGGAACTTGTGTTACGATAACGGGATCGAGGTTGCGAAGCTCTCGAAACATGTGATTGAAACCAGCTTCCCTACCGACCGGATATACAGGGAAGTTGCGATGGATGCAGGCCTGCCGGTCTACGAGAAATTGAAGAAGGGGCCCCAGACTAGGACTGAGCGCATTCCCCGGCCGTTAGTCGCGGGTGGGTCGGTAGACATCTACCAAGCCATCCTTCTGGCGATTGCCGCGACAGGGCCAAAGGAGAAGCTATCCTATGACCAAATCCGCAGCAGTCTGAACGGACTCCTCTCGGATAAAGTCCCGCAGAAGCTGGAAGTCTCCAACGCGCTAAACCATCTTTCCGCCATTGATGCCGAAAGCAATCGAGGCCCTCGAGCTCTCGACTGGAACGCTGACGAGCTGGAGCTTGTCCTAGTGGACCCATTCTCCGCTTCTATTTGCGGTGGGAAGTCGCGAAAGCCGCTAGGGTCAGGACTCATTGGTTGATCCAGAAGATCACGGTTGCCGCGAGAGCGATGGCGGACATGAAGGCGTGAGCGCATCGGTCGTAGCGGGTG
>NZ_JBNNOB010000221.1:0-3406 GCF_050274375.1 Sphingomonas sp. NPDC019816 | reverse complement strand
GGCCTTCGGCCTGCCACCTCCCCGTGCCGGGGAGGATTTGTTGGTTTACACCGCCGGCTTGTCGCCGATCTGTTCGGCCTGTGCGCCGCTGTCGGGGCGCGCGGGGCCCAGGATCGGTTCCTCTCCCATCGGCTCGTTGCGGAAGACGGTGAATTCGCCCTTGCCGTCGACGCTCGGCCCCTGCGTCCAGCGGCCTTCGGGATAGGTGCCGTCGACCGAGGTGACGAAGAAGTCGTAATTATGCTCGGGATGCTCCTTGGCCTGCGGGAAGGAGTTGGGGATGGGGAGCGAACCCTCGGCACCCAGTTCCTCGATCACGGCCAGCCACTGCTCCTGATGCATGGTGTCGCGCGCGATCATGAAGTGGAGCATGTCCTTCATGCCCTGATCATGCGCGGCGTTGTACAGCCGCGTCGCCAGCACCCGGCCGGTGCTCTCGGCGGCGACGTTGCAGTACATGTCGGCGGCGACGTTCCCGCTGGCATAGATATGGCTCATGTTGAACGGCACGCCGTCCGAGTCCACCGGCTGTGCCGCGAGGCCAGTCGACAGGATATGCTTGTGCAGCGTCCCCTCGATCGCGTGGCGGGCATTGCCGCCACCCATCACCGCACCGACGATGCCGTCCGCCGCGCCCTCTTCCTGAAGCGAGGCGGGCGCCTTGTCGAGATTGAGCGCGACAGCGGTCGCCAGCATCTCGATATGCCCGATCTCCTCGGTCGCGGTGTGGAGCAGCATGTCGCGGTATTTCGGCGTCGGCGCACGGTTGCCCCAGGCCTGGAAGAAATACTGCATGCAGACGCGGATCTCGCCCTCCACGCCGCCGATCGCCTGTTGCAGCATGCGCGCAAACAAGGGGTCGGGATTTTCGCAGCGGACGGGATATTGCAGGCGCTTGTCGTGATAATACATGGTCGGCCTCGCTTCTGGTTGGCGCGTCGGGCGCGGGGGATCAGTGGCTGGCGGTTTCGCCTGCGGCGCGGCGTTCGAGATAGCGGCGGGTCAGCGCGGCGTTGTTCTCATCGACCCAGGCCGCCATCGAGAGTTCCTCGTTCAGCGACTGGGTGAGCAGCGGCGTCGCGTTGCCGAAACTGCCCGCGTCGGCGACAGTGATCAGCGATTTGTAGCTGGCGGCCTCGAAATTCTCGAAGGCGAAGTTCGCGAAGCTGTTTTTCAGGATCTCATCGGGCGCGAACACATGACCCAGCGCGGCCATGTTGCCCGAGAAGGTCAGCGCGGCGTCCTTCAGCATCGATCGGCTTTCGTTGAAGCCGTCGAGGATTTCCTCCAGCCGGTTGATCTGCTGCTCGGTCTCGCCGCGATGCATGCGCAGTCGGTCGGCAACGTCCGGGTAGTTGGCCAGATGATCGAGCTGTCGGTCGATCAGCGCCAAAGCCTGATGCTCGACAGCGTGGGCGTTCTTCAGGCCGGTGACGAATACCGACATGACGACATCGTTGGGCAGGGAAGCCATGGGCATCACTCCTGTAGGGGATCAGAGGAAGGGGGTGCCGCCGGTGACCGGAATGGTCGCGCCGGTGATGTAGCTGGCCTCATCGCTGGCCAGCATGACATAGGGCGGGGCGAGTTCGGCGGGCTGCGCGGCGCGACCCATCGGCGTCTGCTGGCCGAAGGTCTTCACCGCCTCGGGCGGCATGGTCGAGGGGATCAGCGGGGTCCAGACCGGGCCCGGCGCGACCGCGTTCACCCGGATATTCCGCTCCGCCAGCATCTGCGCCAGGCCAGCGGTGAAATTGTGGATCGCACCCTTGGTCGTCGCATAGGCCAGCAGCTGTTCGCTCGGCTTGTCGGCGTTGATCGAGGTCGTGTTGATGATCGACGATCCGTCGCCCATATGGGGCAGCGCGGCCTTCACCAGATAGAACATCGCATGGATGTTGGTGGCGAAGGTGATCTCCCATTCCTCGTCGGGAATGTCCTCGATCGCCTGGAAGGTCGCCTGATGCGCGGCGTTGTTGACCAGGATGTCGACCCTGCCGAACGTCTGGACCGCGCGCTCGACGATCGTACGGCAATGCGCGGGATCGCTGACATCGCCGGGGATCAGCAGGGCCTTGCGGCCCGCCTGTTCGACCAGCCGCTGCGTCTCGGCGGCGTCTTCATCCTCCGACAGATAGGATATGACCACGTCCGCGCCTTCACGGGCGAAGGCCAGGGCGACCGCGCGACCGATGCCGCTGTCGGCGCCGGTGATGATCGCTTTCTTGTCGGTCAGCTTGCCATGACCGACATAGCTGTGCTCGCCATGATCGGGGCGCGGGTTCATCGCCTCGGTCTGACCGGGCATGTCCTGCTGCTGTTCGGGCTGTGGGGGGGTGGGGCGTTCGTTCATGGACCGTCTCTCCTCGCCCGGTCCAATGGGCGGGCGGGACAGGCGTTCCTGGAAAACGCGTGATCTTAAAACGTATTAATCGGTATTTTTGGGTTCCGTTAAATCATCGCACAAACCGCTCGCTCCGCCCGATGCGGCTTGCTCCAGGTTAGCGAGCATGGTCCGCTCCAACGCATCCATCGCATCGGCATAGCTGTGCGAGTCCGTCGCGATCGTCTCCATCGCGAAGTCGTGCCCGCGCGCGGCGGCCCGAAAGGCGACCCCGGTGGCGTCGCCGCGCGCGACGATGACCCGCGCATCCTCACCCCAGGCATGGATCGCGTCGAGCAGCGGCGCGGCGGCGTCCCCAAGCGGCGCGGGCGGGGCGGCGATCTTGGTCAGGCCCTGGCGCAGCTTGCCCAGATCGACCGCACCGCGTGCCAGCCGCCACCACTCGCCGGGACTCGCGAGCTTGCGCGCATAATGCCGGCGGATCGCAGCGGCGGGGGGAAGCGCGTCGGGTTCGTCCGACAGCCAGGGATTGGACAGCAGCATGCCGCCCAGTTGCGCCTCCGCACCGAACATCGCGATCGCCGTCGCGGCGTCGCAATTGCCGAAGCCGATGACGCGCCGCAGATGGGCGGCATGCGCGAAGGCGTCGACGGCCGCCGCGATATCGGGGCCGCTCGATTCCCAACCGCCATTCACGCCCTCGCTGTCGCCGACCCCGCGCCGGTCGAAGCGGAACACCGGATAGCCGCGCGCCGCGATCCGCGCGGCCAGGATCGTCTGGCCGCGATGCGCGCCCATGCGCGGCTCGTTGCCGCCCGAGACGATCAGCAGGCCGGTGTCGGACGCCGCCTCGTCCAGCGTGCCGATCAGGGTCGCGCCCTCGCAGGGGAAGGAGATCAGCCTTCGCATGTGGCGATCCATTGGGCGATATCCTCGGCCAAGGTGACGGCGAGGTCGGGGTCTTCCTGCGGCTCGGTTTTTTTTTTTTTTTTTTTTTTTTTTTTTTTTTTTTTTTTTTTTTTTTGGGGGGGGAAGAAAACACTTTTTGAACCCCTTCCCCAA
>NZ_JBNNOB010000220.1:0-3412 GCF_050274375.1 Sphingomonas sp. NPDC019816 | reverse complement strand
CGCCGTAGCGCTTCCTCGTCGTCTTCATTCCCGTACCAGTCCTTCAGGTCAGGAGTAGCTTAACACCCTGTCCAGAAAACCGGCACCACCTCAGTCCGCTATTCAGGCTGAAGGTATCGGCGCCATTTTCGATAAGGCGTACGTCGCCAATTCCAACCTTGGTGGGGGATCGCTAGGCACCGTCAGCGGAGCCAAGCTCAACAGCGAGATTATCCGCTTCGGCATTCCGAAACTCAAGGTTCTGCTTGATGAGCCGGAGTTCAACCGGCTGATGAGCCTGCGCCGCGTAATTGGCGAGGCGACCATTCAGATCCAGGGCACGACCAATCCGAGCGGGTCGGCATACAAGCTCATGCGCTTCCTGACGCCGATGGCTGCGAAATTCTCCGGCATCCCACTAGCAGGCCCGGCGATTGACGTTGCGACTGGACTCGTCAAGCAGGCCAAAGCGACAGCCAAAGCGGGCCGGACCCTTTCCGGTATGATCGAATACAGCAGCGCGAAGGCAGCGCGAGATGCCGCAGGGGTTAAGGCGCGAGGACGCCCGGCCTCCACTGTCGCTGACGAAAAGCGCGTGGATGAGCAAGTCGCTGGTTTTTTGGAGGCGCTGGCGGAAGCGGCCCGCTCGGGTCAGTTGACAGCTTCTGTTCTTTCCGCCGGGACACCCAAGTCTGATCAACGCTGACTTTCAGCGTGTCGCTATGAAGGCAAAAATGGCGACAATCCCGGCGGATGCCAACAGAGCAAACCCTAACTTTCGCGCGATGGGGAGCGGCGGCCGATAGTCGACCGGCATCGGCTGCCACTCCCATGCGGGTGCAACGTCGACTTTCACCGTGCCACCACTTCTTATAGCTGAATAAGCAGCATTAATTTCCTGCGCCCTTGCGCTGTCTGCGGCGGCGCCAGTTCGGTCCGGATGGTACTTTTTCATCAAAGCGCGATACGCCGCGTCAACCACCTCGGGCTCGGCACCAATCTGCACGCCTAAGACTTCGTAGGGATCTCTCACTAAGCGCGATCTACCATATTCATGGAGCATTTGGCCATCGGTGCAGTCGGCTTGGGAAGCCGTCTAGTCCCTTCCGTCGCTCCTAGTTCTTACGGGCAACCTCCCGAGCCTAGCGATCAACCTGATTGGGCGACAGCGGGGCCGCCGGATCAGATACAGACCGATCTGGATCCTGGTGCGGCTCATATGCGATCACCCATTGCGGATAACCTTCTGGCGACATGGTGATGTCAGCATGCCCAACCGGGTCGTTGCCGGTCTCGATCCACCCCGCCCCGTGGCAATAATCGCAGATTGCTCGCTTGCACCGGAAGCTGACCAGATCAATTTCCGTGTTCCATTGCCCATACCCTCGGCAAATCGGGCATTTTGCATCCAAGGTCCCGTTTCGCGGCTGAAGCGGGATGATGTCGAAAGCATGGGGGCTGTTTGGTCCATCGCAATAGACGACGTTGCTGGCATGAGCGATCGGTCTTCTCCTACACCACCGCCGAACGAACTATCGGAGATGGGGTTTCCGCCATCGTTATGGAGTGAATGATGTTACGCCGTACCAGCGTCATCGTCGTCGGGCTTTACCTCGCCACCATCTTTCCGGATGAAGCTGATCTTGCCCTGTGTCTCTAGGATAGCCCAGGCGACCTGGTTCATATGGGCGATACCAGCCAACCGCATCTCTGCTTCGACCTCTGCCCGCGTTATGCGATCGCGGCGGAGGTTCGCTTGGATCAGCTCGCCATCTCGAATGATGACCTGGGGTCGACCATCCAATAGCGTCTCCAGCCTGGGTGAAAGGTAGGTCGCCCAGCTCATTACCAGCGCCCAGAAAGCGAACGTGGCGATAGCCAGGATCGAACCGGTGAGGCTGAAGTCGTTATGCGTGACGCCTTGCTGGACCAAGTCGCCCATCACCACGATGACCACCAATTCGAATGGCGTCAGCTGGCCGATCTCGCGTTTGCCCAGCAGCCGCAGCAGCAGGTAGAGCGCCGCGAATGTGACGGAAGCGCGTAGGACGATGTCCATTATGGCAGGACCGGGACGGTTACATAGGCCTTGGTCAGGGGGGTGTCGTGGTCCAGAAGCGTGACGTTCCCCGCCACACGACCGATCAACGGCGGGTTTGTCTGGCCATCTATTTTGACCTCGAGCGTCTCCCCAGCCTTCAAGGGGCCGTACTCAAAGCGATACTGCCCATCCTTGAAACTCTCGTTGGCGGGGGCTGGTACCTGGCTGTTGATGGTCAGATCGCGCCAGAGGGATGCGTCCACGCCGATTACGGGCTTGGCAATGGCTTGTCGGGCGGTGACCCGGATGTGGGTCTCGAAAAACAAGCCGCTGCGCAGCGGCCGGGCGACCTTGAGTTCCAACGAAGCGGCGGGAGCAGAGACAGCCGTTACGGGCGCAGGCGCGCCGCCAAGCAGCCCACTCGCCGCAACTGCCATAGCAGTGCCTAGTATGATGAATGCGAGCGGGCTGGCGTGCGCCCGAAGCCCTCGAACGGGTGCCACATGGCGCTCCTCGATGCCGTCAGGCAGGTCGGTGTCACCCATCTAGCTCATCGAGCCATTTTGTCTCGCAGACGTGTAGGCACGACGTCATGTAGCTCGATCCTCACGGGTCCATCGCATCATGAAGCATAAGGGCCTCACATGTGGGTTAATGCAATAAACTCAGGTCAATAAAGCGCGATTGGGATGACCCCACGTCCTTGCTATCGTGCTGAAGCCGAGGCGACTACAGCGCCCCTGCAAGACGGATGACCGGCGTCGGGGCGTCGCCACCGATCGAACGCTGCGGCTCTGCAAGCGCACGCCTAACCCATCGCACCGCTAAATCGATCGCCGCATCGCTCACGCGTTCAGCGATCAGGCCAATGGCTATCCCGGCCAGGACATCGCCAGCATAGTGCGTTCCGCGTGGCACCTGCACGACGGACACTGACAGCGCCGCACCACGAGCAGCGACCGCATGATCTGGATATGCTCGCGCAATTGCCTCTCCGACTGCGACCGCACCGGCGCTGTGACCTGACGGGAACGAATTCTCCTCGTGCCGGTGGCTATCACCTTCCCGCACCCGTGGATCATCACCGTCTTTCGGGCGCCTGCGGTCGATCACCGATTTAATTCCGCTCTTGGCCCAAGTGGCAAGCGTGTGAGCCGCCAGCATCCTGAAGCCGGTGCTGGTAAGGTGAATATTCCGTCGGGCGATACCATCCGCGACCGTAGCGGCGCAGATCATCCTCATCTGTGGCTGATCGCCGATCTCGCTGGCGGCACCAATCAGTCGCACTGGCCAGCTATCTGGACTTGCCCCGCTTAAGTGGAGAGGCATTTGCTCAGCGTGACGCGGTTCGTTCGAACTGCGCGGGGCTGATGTAGTCGAGCGCGGAGTGAC
>NZ_JBNNOB010000219.1:0-3450 GCF_050274375.1 Sphingomonas sp. NPDC019816 | reverse complement strand
CGGGCTGGGCTGCGGCGCGAGCGTCACCGGCGTGTGCTTCCAGCTGCCGGGCTGAGACCGGCGGCGATGGCCGGGCCGCGATCGGGCGGCCCGGCCCGCCCGGTCAGACCAGCACCTTGCCCGGCCGCTCGATCCCGTCGAGATCGGTGGTCGCGTCGATCTCCAGCAGGGTTTTGATATGACCGTCGCGGATGTCGTAGACCCAGCCGTGCAGCCATAGCTCGCGACCCTCGGCAAAGGCCGTCTGGATCGTGTCCAGCCGCGCGAGGTGGCGCAGCTGTTCCATCACGTTCACCTCGACCAGGCGGTTGACCTTGGCACCCTCGTCGGGCTGCGCCGCGATCTCGTCCCGGTGGCGGTGCAGCACCTCGCGGGCATTGCCCAGCCACCGGTCGACCGGCCCCTCCGTCCCGCCGTTCAGCGTGGCGAGCACGCCGCCACAGCCGTGATGGCCGCACAGGATGACATGGCGGACCTTCAGCACGTCGACCGCATATTGCACGACCGACAACAGGTTCAGGTCGTCGTCATGGACGAGATTGGCGATGTTGCGGTGGAGGAACATGCCACCCGGCGGCGTCATCGTCATCTGCTCGGGCGTCACCCGGCTGTCGGAACAGCCGATCCACAGAAAGTCGGGCTTCTGCCCCACCGTCTGGCGCTGGAAGAAGTCGGTCTTCTCCTCGAGGAGTTCGGTCGCCCAGGCCTTATTGGCGAGCAGCAGCTGCTTATATTCCCTCATGCGTAGCGCACTCCCGTCGATGGGGCATTGATCAGCGGGGCGGTCCGCTCGGCGATGTCGCCGCGCACGATGACGCTGATCCCGCGATAGTCGGCGCCCTTGATGAAGGCGTTGATGATGTCGACATTGTCGAGATCGACATAGGAGGTCGAGGACAGGTCGATCAGCAGGTTGGCGCCGTCCGGCACCTTGGCGAGCGACTTCTGCAGCTCGTACTTGTGGATGAAGTACAGGTTGCGCCGCGCCCGGATCAGGCAGTCGCCATCGTCATAGGCATAGGTCAGCGCCGGACGGAAATTGCGCGCCACGACGAAGACGAAGCCGACGACCAGCCCGACCACGATCCCGATCAGCAGGTCGGTGCGCAGGATCGCCAGGATGGTGACGATAAAGGGGATGAACTGGCTCCACCCCTGCTTGAACCGCTCGGTGAACAGCTTGGGCTTGCACAGCTTGTAGCCGGTGGCGATCAGCACGGCGGCGAGTGCGGCCAGCGGAATCTGGTTGAGCAGGACCGGAATCAGCGCGACCGACAGTAGCAGCCAGGTGGCGTGCAGCATCGCCGACATCTTGCTCTCGGCCCCGGCATCGACATTGGCCGAGGAGCGGACGATCACCGAGGTGACGGGCAGGCCGCCCAGCAGGCCCGAGACGATGTTGCCGCCACCTTGCGCCATCAGCTCCCAATTCTTGTCGGTGGTGCGGCGGCGCGGATCGAGCTCGTCGACCGCCTTCACGCTCAAGAGCGACTCCAGGCTGGCGACGATCGCCAGCGTGATCGCGGTGGTCCACACCGCGCCGGTGCCGATCGCCGAGAAGTCGGGCAGCTGGAACTGGCCGAGAAACTCCGAGGCGCCGCCGGCGACGGGCACGCGCACCAGATGGCTGCCCGCCAATTGCCATGCGGGCTGGAACGCGCCGAGCAGCATGTTGCCGACCACGCCGATGACGACCACGACCAGCGGCCCGGGCAGCAGCCGCAGCGGGCCCTGCTTGGGCTTGGCGTGATCCCACCAGAACAGGAAGGCGAGCGACACCGCGCCGATCAGCACCGCGCCGGGGGCGATGTCCTGGCTGACGCTGGTCCACAGATCGGTGAAGGTATTGCCGCCGGCGCGGCTGGCATATTCGAAGCTGCCCTCGAAATCGCCGTCATAGCCGATGGCGTGCGGCACCTGCTTCAGGATCAGGATCAGGCCGATCGCGGCCAGCATGCCGGTGATGACGGCCGAGGGCACGAACTCGGCCAGCACGCCCGCGCGGGTAAAGGAGAAGGCAAGCTGCAACACGCCGGCCAGCATGACCGCCAGCAGGAAGACCTGGAAACTGGGCAGCCGCTCGATCGCTTCGAACACGATCACGGTCAGGCCGGCGGCGGGGCCGGACACGGACAGCGGCGATCTGGACAGGAAGCCGACGACCAGCCCCCCGACGATGCCGGCGATCATCCCGGCGAAGGGCGGTGCGCCCGAGGCGACCGCGATACCCAGACATAGTGGCAGGGCGACGAGCGCCACCACGATCGACGCCGGCACGTCCGCTCTTGCGGTGGCCAGGAAGGAACGGCTGTCGGCCACACGGGCTCCATAAGAATGAGTGGGTCATCATATGCCCGATTCGGACATGACCATATGATGACGCTTATGTCATGAATGAGCCGCCGGCCGTCGGTCAAGCCCGTCAAATCATGCCATCATATCGTGCATTTACGGGCCCCTTGGCGCGAAAGCGTGCCGGTGGTGCTTGCGCGCCGGGCCAAGTCGCCTAAATCGGCCCAGTGGCGCGATCTTCTACACGATCCAATGACTGGGGCTTTCCGCGGTGGCGCAGCTATGGCGCGTCGCGCGAGGCCAAGCCGGTGCGTATCTGCGACCGGCATGGCTGCGACCAGCCGGGCAATTGCCCGGCCCCCAAATCGCCCAACAGCCCCGACCGCTGGTATTTCTGCGAGACGCATGCCGCCGAATATAACCGGGGCTGGGACTATTTTCAGGGCCTGAGCGCCGAGGAAGCGGCGGCGCGCGAGGCGTCGGAGCGGCGGACGAGCGCCGGCTATGCCCAGTCCAAGCATCAGGCCTGGGCGGGGCCGGGCGACGGTAGCCGCTCGCGCGACGAGATGCGCGCGCTCGACGCGCTGGGCCTCGAGCCGGACGCCGAGTTCGACCTGATCCGCGCGACGTGGCGCGGGCTGGCCAAGGCGAACCATCCCGACATCCGCCCCAACGACCCCGAGGCGGCGACGAAATTCCAGCAGGTGCAGGCGGCCTATGAAGTCCTGCGCGCCGCCGAGGAACGGCGGAGCTGGAAGCCCGAATGATCCGCCGCGCCAAGGCGGAATGGGAAGCGACGGTCCTGGTCTGCGGCAAATGCTCGAAAAAGGTCGGCGGCGGGTTTGGGCCGAAGGGCAAGACCTCGCTAGCCAAGGCGCTCAAGCGGATCTTCGGCAAGGGGCGCAAGGCTTCGGTCGGGGTGGTCGAGACGAAATGCCTCGGCCTCTGCCCGAAGAACGCGGTGACGCTGGTCGATGGGCGAAAGCCCGGCGAATGGCTGGTCGTGACGCCGGACGAGGATGTCGAGGCGATCGCGGCGCGGCTGGGGCGGGGTGGTTGACGGGCGGGCGTTCGGGCGTGGCCTTCGACTTCGCTCAGGCTGAGCGGAGCGAGGGACGCTTTCCATTCACCAACCGCCGTTCAGCCTGAGCGAAGTCG
>NZ_JBNNOB010000218.1:0-3564 GCF_050274375.1 Sphingomonas sp. NPDC019816 | reverse complement strand
CATTATACCAACCTCCGTTCCGCCTGAGCGAAGTCGAAGGCCAAGCGAATCCCTCACCTCACGCCCCCATCGCCTCCGCCGCGAGCGCTTCCGCCTCGATCAAAAGATCGTCATCCGCGCTCCCCGTCGCGACCTTCTCGCGCCCGATCAGCACCAGCACCGGGACCGCCAGCGGGCTCACCCGCTCCAGATCGACGTGCAGCATCGTACCCCCCGCCCGGTCGAGCAGGTTCGCCAGCCGCCCCACATCGGTCATCCGCGCCCGCGCATCATCCCACGCCGCCTGTAGCAGCAGATGGCCGGGCTCGTACTTCCTCAAAACGTCGTAGATCAGGTCGGTCGAAAAGGTCACCTGCCGCCCGGTCTTGCGCTTGCCGGGATGCTGGCGATCGACCAGCCCGCCGATCACCGCCACTTCGCGAAAGGCGCGCTTGAGCAGGTGCGATTGCTGCACCCAGTCGACGAACTCGTTTTCGAGGATGTCGGGCGAGAACAGACTGGCCGGATCGGTCACCTTCTCCAGCCCATAGCACGCCAGCGCATAGTCGCTGGCGACGAAGCCCAGCGGTTTCAGCCCCTGCGCCTCCATCCGCCGGGTGATGAGCATCCCCAGCGACTGATGCGCATTCCACCCCTCGAAGCTATAGGCGACCATGTAATGCCGCCCTTCGCGCGGGAAGGTCTCGACCAGCAACTGGCCGGGGCGGGGGAGGACCGAGCGGCGATCCTGCATCTCCAGCCAGTCGTGCACGTCCGGGGGAAAGCGATCCCATTCCTTCCGGTCGGCCAGGAACCCGCGCACCCGGTCGGCGAGGCTGGTCGACAGCGGCATCCGGCTGCCGCCATAGGTCGGGATGCGCGCAGGCCTAGAGGTGGCGCGGACGATCAGGTCCTCGCCGTCGATCGACTCCACCTCCAGGCTCAAACCGGCGAAGAAGAAGGTGTCGCCCGGCGCCAGCGTCGCGGCGAAGCCCTCTTCGACGCGGCCCAACTGGCGGCCGTTGCGGAAGCGGACCTTCAGCATCGTCGCCTCGACGATGATCCCGGCGTTCAGGCGGTGCTGCGCGACGAATTGAGGATGGGTGACGCGCCACAGCCCGTCGGGTTGCCGGACCAGCCGCTTGAACTTGTCATAGGCGCGCAGCGAATAGCCGCCGTCCGCGATGAAGTTGAGCACTCGGTCGAACGTTTCATCGTCCAAGGCCGAATAGGGCATGGCCGAGCGGATTTCGTCGAGCAGCGCGCCCTGCTCGAACGGCGCGGCGCAGGCACAGGCCATGACATGCTGCGCCAGCACGTCGAGCGCGCCGGGGCGGAAGATGTCGGGGTCCAGCTCGCCCGCCTCCACCGCATCGAGCGCGGCGCGTGCTTCCAGATATTCGAAGCGGTTGCCGGGGACCAAGATCGCGCGGCTCGATTCGTCCAGCCGGTGATTGGCGCGCCCGATCCGCTGGAGCAGCCGCGACGAGCCTTTGGGCGCGCCCATCTGGATCACGCAATCGACATCGCCCCAGTCGACACCGAGGTCGAGGCTGGCGGTCGCGACCAGCGCGCGGAGCTTGCCGTCGGCCATCGCCGCCTCGACCTTCTGCCGCGCTTCCAGCGACAGCGAGCCGTGATGGACGCCGATCGGCAGGCTCTTGTCATTGGCCTTCCACAAATCCTGGAAGATCAGCTCGGCCAGGCTGCGCGTGTTGCAGAACAGGATGGTGGTCCGGTTCGCCTCGATCACACGCATCACCTGCGCGGCGGCGTAGCGGCCCGAATGGCCGGCCCAGGGGATGCGATCCTCGGGCAGCAGGATCGAGATGTCCGGCGGCGCGCCCGGTTCGCCGGTGACGAGGCCGACCGCATCGATATCGCCATCGGGGGCCAGCCAGGCACGATAGCCGTCCGGGTCCGCCACCGTCGCCGACAGCGCGACGCGGCGCATGGCGGGGGCGATCCTCTGCAACCGCGCCATGCACAGGGACAGCAGGTCGCCGCGCTTGCCGGTGGCGAAGGCATGGACCTCGTCGACCACGATCGTCTTGAGGCTGGCGAACATTCCCTCGGCATCGGGATAGCTGAGGAGCAGCGACAGCGACTCCGGCGTGGTCAGCAGGATCTGCGGCGGCTTCACCCGCTGCCGCGCTTTCTTGTCGGACGAGGTGTCACCGGTGCGTGTCTCGACCCGGATGTCGAGGCCCATCTCCTCGATCGGCGTGACGAGGTTGCGGCGGATGTCGACCGCCAAGGCTTTCAGCGGCGAGACATAGAGGGTGTGGAGGCCCTCGCTCGGAGCTTCGATCAACTCGGTCAGGGTCGGCAGGAACCCCGCCAGCGTCTTGCCCGCGCCGGTGGTGGCGACGAGCAGCGCGTGGCGACCAGCTCGTGCTTCCTCCAGCATCGCCAACTGGTGGCTACGCGGCTGCCAGCCCTTGGCGGCGAACCAGTCGGTCAGGGCGGGCGGAAGGGAACCGGGGAGCATCCCGAAGGATATAGGTATCATGGTCAAGCTCGGCGACTGGATACAGCCCCATAAACACGGGATTTACGTGGCCCCCGCCGATGTCTGGGTCGATCCGTCCGAGCCCGAGTCACGCGCGCTGGTGACGCACGGCCATGCCGACCATGCGCGCGGCGGGCACGGCACCGTCTGGACGACGCCGGAAACGCTGGCGATCATGGAGGCGCGCTACGGCCCGCAGACCGGTGTGCCGGTCGGCTATGGCGAGACGATTCGGCTGGGCGAGGTGGACGTCAGCTTCGTGCCAGCGGGCCATGTGTTGGGATCGGCGCAGATCGTGCTCGATTATCGGGATGAGCGGGTGGTGGTGTCGGGCGATTACAAGCGCCGCGCGGACCCGACCTGTACGCCGTTCGAGCCGGTGAAGTGCGATGTCTTCGTCACCGAGGCGACCTTCGCGCTGCCCGTCTTCCGCCATCCCGAAACCGGCGACGAGATCGACAAGCTGATCGCGCGGCTGCACGCCAATCCGACGCGCTGCGTGCTGGTCGGCGCCTATGCGCTGGGCAAGGCGCAGCGGGTGATCGCCGAACTGCGGGTGCGCGGGCATGAGGCGCCGATCTATCTCCACGGCGCTTTGGCGCGGCTATGCGCGCTCTATCAGGAATTGGGCGTCGACCTGGGCGAACTGCGTATGGTGGCCGATACGCCCAAGGCCGAGATGGCGGGGCATGTCGTAATGTGCCCGCCGGGGGCGCTCAACGATCGCTGGTCGCGGCGACTGCCCGATCCGATTACCGCGATGGCCAGCGGCTGGATGCGGGTGCGCCAGCGTGCGCGGCAGAAGAATGTCGAGCTGCCGCTGATCCTGTCCGACCATGCCGACTGGGATGAGCTGACGAGCACGCTGACCGAGATCGCGCCGCGCGAGGTATGGGTGACGCATGGGCGCGAGGAGGCGTTGGTGCAT
Organism: Sphingomonas sp. NPDC019816; assembly: GCF_050274375.1. Lineage (NCBI taxonomy): Bacteria > Pseudomonadati > Pseudomonadota > Alphaproteobacteria > Sphingomonadales > Sphingomonadaceae > Sphingomonas > Sphingomonas sp. NPDC019816. The sequence goes on along the minus strand of NZ_JBNNOB010000218.1, from coordinate 145 downwards.
TGGTGCGAGACCCGGCAGATGAAGGCGCGGGCCTTGGCGCTGGTGGGGTTTGAGGATGAGGATGATTGAGTCCCTTGGCCTTCGACTTCGCTCAGGCTGAACGGCTGTTGTAGATAGACATCTTCCCAAAACCCCGTTCAGGCTG
>NZ_JBNNOB010000217.1:0-3652 GCF_050274375.1 Sphingomonas sp. NPDC019816 | reverse complement strand
AAAGAGAGGAGAAGGAAGGTGAATGGAGTTCAGGGGTGTGGGGGTGGGGTTTCCGGGGTTGCTTTGGCCGGTGGGTAGGGGCGGGCTGGGGCTCCCGCGACCTGGCATCAGAATTGGAAGTGCAGGCTGGCGATGACCGTGCGGCCGACGCCGAAGTTCAGCGACCCGCCATTGGCGATACGCGGCGCCGACCAGACATTGCTGAAATAGCGCTTGTCGAACAAATTGGTCACGTTCAGCTGGACATAGGTCTTGTCCAGGCCCAGCCAGCCCAGAGACGCCTGGGCATCCAGATCGACCAGCGTATAACCGGCCGAAATGGCGTCATTCTCGTCGGTGACGAAGCGGTCGCCGACATGCTTGGCCGAAATGCCCGCCACCATGAAGGGCAGCGTGACCTGGGCACGGCCGCCATATTGCCAGTTGGGCGTATCGACCAGCGACTTGCCCTTCGTCGCGACCAGGACGGCGTTGGTATCCGCGTCGCGAATGTCCTCGCGCAGCGTCGCCTTCAGATAGGAGCCGAAGCCGTAAAGCGTCAGCCAGCGCGTGGGGGCTAGCGATAGGGTAGCGTCCACGCCGTGGCTGTCCACCCGCCCCACATTGCGGCTGGCGCTGAGGGTGCCGCCACCTTCCAGCTGCACCGTCGTCGAGACGATGCGGTTATCGTAACGGATATACCATCCGCCCAGCTGTGCCTGCACCATGCCGCTATTGTAGCGCAGGCCCGCATCATAGGAGTCGGTCCGTTCGGGCGAGGCTTCCGCGTCGCGCAGCGAAATCGCCTTGTCGTCATAGGAATAGATGTCGGTCGTTGGGGCGGAAAAACCCTTGGCATAGCTGGCATAGGCGCCGATGCGCGGCGTCGCCTGCCACACCAGGCCGGCATTGGGCAGGATCGCGTGATATTCGCGGATACGTCCCGTATAGGGCGCACCGAATTTCGCCGTGCCGCTGTCGGCCGCCACCTGTCGTGCGGTCTGCGACGTGCAATAGGCTTCGCTGCCGCTGCCCGGAATAGTGTAGCAGGCATTGCTCATATTGCGGCGGAAAAACGCCGCACGCACGCCCAGGGTGAAGGACAGATCGTCGGACAGCGGCCGGCCGCGATATTCGCCCGACAGCTGGTGGAGGATCGAATAGGTCAGCCGGTCGCGCTTCTGGACGATGCCGCCGGCAGCGTCGCGCACCACCGTGTCGCCGTGATCGACGCCGAAATAGGTGGTGGGATAACCGTCGCTGCGCAGGAACGAGGCTTCGCCCGTCTGGGCGGTGCGCGCCCGATCCCAGGTATAGGCGAGGCGGACGAGGTTGGCCGGATCAATGTCGTACCGCAGGCCCGCGATCGCGATCAGGCGATGCGTCTGGGTGTTCGACGGATAGAAGACGCGAACATAATCGAGCCGGTCACCGTCACCGTTCAGGTCGAGACCGGGGGCGACACCGCCGCCGAGCCGGCCAAATTGGTTGCGCGCCGCGCCCTTGGCACCGTCCGTTTCGGCGAACACGGTAGAGCCGCCGCCATTGGCGAGCGTGTAGCTGTAACCACCGTCGAAGGTCAGGGTCAGCTTGTCGTTCAACGTGAACAGGCTGTTGAAGCGGGCATTGCCGGTATCGACGGGATTGGTCCGAATCTGGCGCGCATTGCCACACTGGCTGCGGTCGTCCTGCACGGTTCCGGCGCCGGGCGTCGCGGACGGCAGCAGGCAGGTGTCGGTCTTAAGGAACCGGCCGGCCCCGTCGACCACGCTGTCATATTGCGCGGCCGTCAGATCGACGCGAACCGGCTTGGCGGCGCTCGCCGCGGCGGTGGGCAGCGTATTGCCCAGCAACGTGTTGACGTTCGCGACCGAAAGGCCGCCATAGCCCATGTTGCGATGCTGGTAATAGAAACCGGCGAGCGACAGGAAGTCCTTGCCCGAGCCGAGCGGCTGATAGATGCGCGCATTATATTGGCTCTTGCGGACCTGGGCGAAGGGATAGAGGCGATAGCGTTGCTCGCTGGCCGAAACCCAGGCGCGCGTGCCGCTCTCGGTCAGATTGCCGGTGTTGATCAGTCCGAATACGCGGTTCATATTGCCGCGCCCGTGCGAATAGACGGTGGTCGCGCTGAGCTTTTCGGTCGGCATGATCGTGCGATAGTTGACCGTGCCGCCCGACGCGCTGGCCGTCGGGGTGTCGACATCGGTCGAGCCGAAGCTGACATTGACCGACTGGACCAGTTCGGGGTCCACCTGCTGCGAGGAATAGATGGCATAATTGCCCGCATCGTTCAGCGGCAGGCCGTCGAAGGTGAAGGCGATCCGCGACGCGTCGAAGCCGCGAATGGTGATGGTGCCGCCATTGCCGCCATAGGGATCGCTGGCGACATAGTTGACGCCGGGGACCAGATTGATCGCGTTGAAGATCGACTGGCCGGGAACGGTATGTTCAATATAATCCTGGGTTACGACTGCCCGGGCCTTGGGCGAATTGGACATTTCGATGCCGGTAGTGACCAGCTTCTGCCCGGTTACGACAATGTCCTCCTTGGCCTGATCCTCCGCCGCGATCGTGCCCGCGGTCTGCGCGATGGCCATATGCGACGTGAACAGCATCAGACATGCGCCACCGGCTCCGGCAGCGCGGATCATATTCAATTTCATACCATTTCCCCCAGCCGTCTGTTGGCTTCGGGGCACCGCCTAATACCAATCTATGTCAAGTATATTGCAGTTTTTATGTATAAAAATGACCTTGCCGGCGCATCCGGCGTGGAAATCGGATGACCGAAAAATGTGAAGGGCCGGGCATTCCGATCGTGCAACCGCACCCATCTGGGGCCGTATCGCCCGTTTCTCAAAGGGTTGGGGCACCAAAAAAGAAAGGGGCCTTGCGGCCCCTTTCCCCGTAGTGACATCGATCAGTGGCTGGATCAGCCGCTATAATACATGTCGTACTCGACCGGGCTGGGGGTCATTTCCCAGCGCATCACTTCGCCCATCTTCAGCTCGATATAGCTTTCGATCTGGTCCTTGGTGAACACGTCGCCCTTCAGCAGGAAGTCGTGGTCGGCGGCCAGCGAGTCGAGCGCTTCGCGCAAGCTACCGGCGACGGTCGGGACCTGGGCCAGCTCCGCGGGCGGCAGGTCGTACAGGTTCTTGTCCATCGCCTCGCCCGGATGGATCTTGTTCTGGATACCGTCCAGACCCGCCATCAGCAGCGCGGCATAGGCGAGATAGGGGTTCGCCAGCGCGTCGGGGAAGCGCACTTCGACGCGCTTCGACTTCGGGCCGGTGCCGTACGGGATGCGGCACGAGGCCGAGCGGTTGCGCGCCGAATAGGCGAGCAGCACCGGCGCTTCGTAACCCGGGACCAGACGCTTGTACGAGTTGGTCGACGGGTTGGTGAAGGCGTTGATCGCCTTGGCATGCTTGATGATGCCGCCGATGAAGTACAGGCAGGTTTCCGACAGACCCGCATAGCCGTTGCCGGCGAACAGCGGGGTCTTGCCTTCCCAGATCGAGAAGTGGGTGTGCATGCCCGAGCCGTTATCTTCCTTGATCGGCTTGGGCATGAAAAAAAAAAAAAAAAAAAAAAAAAAAAAAAAAAAAAAAAAAAAAAAAAAAAAAAAAAAAAAAAAAAAAAAAAAAAAAAAAAAAAAAAAAAAAAA
>NZ_JBNNOB010000216.1:0-3752 GCF_050274375.1 Sphingomonas sp. NPDC019816 | reverse complement strand
TGCTGCCCGCGATCCTGGGTCTGGCGGGGGCCGGCGGCCTGATCGCGGCGGTGGCGAGCGGCGGCGATGACGACACCGACCCGCAGACGCCGACCACCCCGCCCGACACCAGCGCCCCGGCGCGGCCGACCGCGCTGTTCGGATCGAATGGCGGCGTCGTCACCGGCACCGGCGAGGCGGGCGCGACCGTGCGCGTCATCGGCGGCAACGGCACCGTGCTGGGCACCGGCACGGTCGGGTCGGACGGCAATTACAGCATCCCGCTCAACCCGCCCCAGACCAACGGCCAGCAGCTGACGGTGACGCAGACCGACGCGGCCGGCAACGTCTCGCCCACCACCCCGGTCACCGCGCCCGACCTGACCGCGCCGAACGTCCCCACCGCCGCGATCAACGGCCAGGGCACGACCATCACCGGCACCGGTGAGCCAGGTGCGACCGTCACCGTGCGCAACGCCGCCGGTCAGGTGCTGGGCACCGCCACGGTCGATGCGCAGGGCAATTACAGCCTGACGCTGACCACCGCGCAGGCCAATGGCGGCACCCTGACCGTCACCCAGAGCGATGCCGCCGGCAATGTCTCCCCCGCCGCCAGCGTCACCGCGCCCGATCTCACCCCGCCCGCCGCGCCGACCGCCTCGATCGACGATGAAGGTGCGATCATCGCCGGCACCGGCGAACCCGGCGCGGTCGTCGCGGTGCGCGATGCCGCCGGCGTCGTGCTGGGGTCCACGACCGTCGATGCGCAGGGCAATTACAGCCTGACGCTCGACGTGCCGCAGGCCAATGGCGAGGCGCTGACCGTCACGCAGAGCGACGCGGCGGGCAATCCCTCGCCGACCGTGCCGCTGACCGCGCCCGACATCACGCCGCCGGCCGCGCCCACGGTCACGATCGCGGCGGACGGCGTGTCCGTCAGCGGCACCGGCGAGCCGGGCACCACCCTGACCATCCGTGACGGATCGGGTGCGGTGCTGGGCACGGCGGTCGTCGATGCACAAGGGGCCTATAGCCTGACGCTCGCCACTCCGCCGGCGAACGGCACGATGCTGATGGCCACGCTGACCGATGCGGCGGGCAATGTCTCGCCCGACGCCACCGTCATCATCTCGGACCTGGAGGCGCCCACCGCGCCGACCGCGACGATCAACGGCGACGGCACCAGCGTGACCGGTGCCGGCGAGCCCGGCGCGACCGTCAATGTGCGCGACCCGGCGGGCCAGGTGCTGGGCAGCGCCGTGGTGGCGGCGGACGGCAGCTATACCCTCACCCTCTCGCCCGCCCAGGCCAATGGCGAGACGCTGAACGTGTCGCAGACCAATGCGCAGGGCCTGTCCTCCCCCGCCATCGATCTGCTCGCCCCCGACATCACCGCCCCCGCGATCCCGGTTGCGACGCTGGCCGGTGACGGTGCGACCGTGACCGGCACGGGCGAACCTGGTGCGACGGTTCGGGTCGTCGGCGCGAACGGCCAGGTGATCGGCACCGTCACTGTGGGCAGCGATGGCAGCTTCACCGTGCCGCTCAGTCCCGCACTGACCAATGGCGAGACGTTGAGCGTCGATCAGGTCGATGGCGCGGGCAACACCTCGCCCGCCGCGACGCTGACCGCCGCCGACACGACCGCGCCGACCGCGCCGACCGCCGCGATCGATGGGCAAGGGACCGCCGTCACCGGCACCGGCGAGCCGGGCGCGACCGTGACGGTGCGCGACCCCGCCGGCCAGGTCATCGGCACGGCCAACGTCGATGCACAGGGCAATTACACCCTGCCGCTGACCACGCCGCAGACGGCGGGCGGCACCCTGACCGTCACCCAGAGCGATGCCGCCGGCAACGCCTCCCCCGCCACCAGCATCACCGCCCCCGACACGTCCATTCCCGACACGACGCCACCGGCCGCCCCGGTGGTGACGGTCAGCGCGGATGGCACCGCCCTGACCGGCACCGGCGAGCCCGGCGCAACCGTGCAGGTCACCGACGCCGCCGGCCAACCGATCGGCACCGCCACGGTCGGCGCGGACGGCGGCTTCACCGTCGCCCTGCCCGCCGGCACCGCCGATGGTCAGTCCCTGAGCGTCACCCAGGCCGATGCCGCCGGCAACGTCTCGCCCGCCACCAGCGCCGCTACCCCCGACCTCATCGCGCCCGGCGCACCGACCGCCGCGCTCAGCGCCGATGGCTCGGTCGTCACCGGTACCGGCGAGATCGGCGCGACCGTTCAGGTCACCAACGCCGATGGCCAGCCGGTCGGCACCGCCGTCGTCGGCGCCGATGGCCGCTATAGCGCCGCGCTGCCCGCCGGTACGGCGGATGGCCGTCCGCTGACCGTCACCCAGACCGATGCGGCGGGCAATGTCTCGCCCCCAACCACGGCTGTCACCAACGACACCACGGCCCCCGACGCCCCCGTCGCGACGGTCAGCGCCGATGGCGCAACCCTGACCGGCACCGGTGAGGCCGGTGCGACCATCCGCGTGACCGATGCCAATGGCCAGCCGGTCGCCACCACGACGGCAGGCCCCGATGGCAGCTTCAGCGTCACGCTGCCCGCCGGCACCGCCGATGGCCAGTCGCTGAGCGTGACGCAGACGGATGCGGCCGGGAACGTCTCGCCCGCGACCAGCGCCGCCACCCCCGACCTTGCCGCGCCGGCCGCCCCCAGCGCGACACTCGGTACCGATGGCGTTACCCTCACCGGCACCGGCGAGCCCGGTGCGACTGTCCAGGTCCGCGCCGCCGACGGCACCATCCTCGGCACCGCGACCGTCGCCGCCGATGGCAACTACAGCGCCACGCTGAGCAGTCCACAGGCCAATGGCGAGACTCTAACCGTCAGCCAGACCGACGCAGCCGGCAACGCCTCGCTCACGACGACCGTCACCGCCCCCGACACCACCGCACCCGCAGCGCCCGCTGCGACGGTCAGCGCGGACGGCAGCACTTTGACGGGCACCGGCGAACCCGGCGCGACGGTTCAGGTCACCGACGCCGCCGGCCAGCCGATCGGCACCGCCACGGTGGCGGCCGATGGCAGCTACAGCGTCGCCCTGCCAGCCGGCACCGCCGATGGTCAGTCGCTGAGCGTGACGCAGACGGATGCGGCCGGCAACGTCTCACCAGCGACCAGCGCCGCTACCCCTGACCTTGTCGCCCCCGGCGCTCCCACGGCAGCGCTCAGCGCCGATGGGACGGTCGTCACCGGCACTGGCGAGATTGGTGCGACCGTTCAGGTCACCAATGCCGATGGCCAGCCCGTCGGCACCGCCATTGTCGGCGCCGATGGCCGCTATAGCGCCGCGCTGCCCGCCGGGACGGCGGACGGCCGCCCGCTGACGGTCACCCAGGCCGATCCGGCGGGCAATGTCTCGCCCCCGACCACGGCCGTCACCAACGACACGACTGCGCCCGACGCACCGGTCGCAACAGTCAGCGCGGATGGCATCACCCTGACCGGCACCGGCGAGTCCGGGGCGACCATTCGCGTCGTCGACGCCAATGGCCAGCCGGTCGCCACCACCACGGCCGGCCCCGATGGCAGCTTCAGCGTCGCCCTGCCCGCCGGCACCGCCACCGGCCAGTCGCTGAGCGTGACGCAGACCGATGCAGCCGGCAATGTCTCCCCCGCGACCAGCGCGGCGACGCCCGATCTCGTCGCTCCCGGCGCGCCGACCGCCACGCTCAACGCCGATGGCTCGATCCTGACCGGCACCGGTGAGCCGGGCGCGAACGTGCAGGTCACCGACGCCAGT